>JACRCG010000209.1 GCA_016219145.1 Deltaproteobacteria bacterium
AGCGGATGCGCGTCTGATTATCGTTGATAACGGCAGCAGTCGCGAAACCGAGCTGATGCTGGAGGAGTTTTCCGAACCGCTCGGTGAGGCTGGCCTGTTTATCAAGTCCGAACGCAATATCGGACTGGTGCCGGCCATAAATATGGGGCTGGCCCGCTCAGACAGCGATTTTGCAGTCATCGTTCGCCCGCATGTGATGGTTTGTGCGGGGTGGCTCAACGCGCTGCTTGGCGACGCCGAAACAGTCAACGCCGGAATAATGTCGCCGATGTTTACCGGTAAAAGCGCTCCGGTTCTTCCTCCGTTGGTTTCGGGCTGTACGTTGATGGAAAGCTGCACGGTCTCGTTTTCGGTCTTGCTGCTGCGTGGCGAGATGCGGATTCTGGCCGGCGGTTTTGATGAACAGCTGGATGGCGGTGAATGGTGTCTCAGGGAGTACGTGCGGCGGACCGCCGACAAGGGCTACCGGACCTTTATCACCAACCGGACCGTTGTGGCCTGCGGTGAAGAGGCTTCGTTCGGGTCCGCGGTGCGTCGTGCCGAAATGATTAACAGCAGCCGTATCGCATACATCGCCCGTTGGGGGGTTGCGCGTGACTATGTTGTTTATTTCGGTAAGGAAGCCCAGGCCGGATCATTGAGCGACACAGTGGAAGCGATTCTGGACGGTGCCCGCCAGGGACATCATTTCACCCTGCTGCTGCACAGCCGCCAGAACTCGGATTTCCGGCGCAAGGGGTGGAACGGGCTGCATACCGGTCTCGAACTCTTCGGTTTGTCCATGCTTTTTCCGCAAAGAGATTTGCAGAAAAGGATGGCAGCTCTTGGAAAGGAGCTGCCGGATATGGTGGCGGTGCGAGGATGCGAAGGGGTGCCCTTCCCCGGAGCAGATAACGCCGTTTCCATCGGTACGCTTATGGAATCGATCTCGGAGCGATCCACCAATAAACAGACTCAAAGCAAGGAGGTGTCGGAATGATTCCGGAAATCAGTGCCCAGTTGCAGGCTCATCGCAACCTGGTCGAACGCATCGAACGTGAAATGACACCGGCGATCGCCGAGCTTGCCATCTTGCTGGTTGATACCTTCAGGCGTGGAGGGAAGCTGCTGGTGATGGGGAATGGAGGTTCGGCGGCTGATTCACAGCATTTTGTTGCCGAAATCGTCGGCCGCTTCAAGATGGAGCGCCGCGGCCTGCCGGCCATCGCACTGTCCACGGACACATCGATCCTGACCGCCATCGGCAACGACTACGGTTTCGATCTGGTGTTCCGGCGCCAGGTAGAGGCCCTGGCTGTGACCGGTGACATGCTGATCGGCATATCGACCAGCGGCAATTCCGCCAACGTGCGGAATGCGCTGGAGCTGGCCCGTGAAAAGGGGTGCCGCACGGCCGGGCTGCTGGGAAAAGATGGCGGCTGCATCAAGGAACTGTGCGACCTGGCTCTGGTTGTTCCCAGCGAAGACACTCCCCGCATTCAGGAAGGGCACGGAATCATCATTCATATCGTCTGCGACCTGCTCGAAAAAGCGATGTTCGCTTAACGGACAGATTTAGCGTTATCGGAGGAATAATGGATCGCAAAGCGGTCGAATCGCTTTTTTCACATGCTGCCGAAATCCGTTGTCTGGTGGTTGGTGACCTGATGCTGGATGAATACCTGTGGGGCAAGGCCGAGCGCATTTCTCCGGAGGCTCCTGTGCAGGTCGTCGATGTCCTGCGAGAAGAACTGCGCCTGGGTGGAGCCGGCAACGTGGTGAACAACCTGGTGGCGCTGGGAGCGCAGGTGGCGGTCTGTTCGGTGATCGGCGATGACCAGAACGGCTGGTCGCTGCTGAAGGAGTTTGGCCGGCGGAATGTTGCCACCGATTCGATATTCCTTGACCCCAGCCGCCGCACCAGCCGCAAGACACGGGTGGTTGCGGCCAATCAGCAGATAGTGCGCATAGACCGCGAATCACGCGAGGCGTTGCCGTCCGAGTTTGAAAAGCGGATCTGCGACTGGGTTGCAGCCCATATCGGTGAATTCAGGGTGGTAGTGCTTTCGGATTACAGTAAGGGGGTGCTGACGCCGGCGGTTATCGCAGCGATTGTTGCATTGGCCGCTGAATCCGGTATACCGGTGCTGGTGGATCCGAAGGGGAATGACTATATCCGTTACAGCGGGGCAACCCTGCTGACTCCCAATCGCAAGGAGGCAGAGGCTGCTTCCGGTGTCGCTATCCGCGATGCAGACTCGCTGGCACAGGCCGCAAATGTGATCATGGAGACAGCCGGACTGCGGCACCTGTTGATAACCCGCAGTGAAGAGGGGATGTCGCTTTTTACGAAGGGGGATGAGGCGGTGCATATCCCGACTGTCGCACGTGAGGTGTTCGATGTCTCCGGCGCCGGGGACACTGTGCTGGCGGCGCTGGCGGTGGGCATGGCATCCGGTTGCGGGATGGTTGAAGCGGCGCGGCTTGCCAACGTTGCTGCCGGAATCGCTGTCGGCAAACTTGGCACATCGATTGTTACGCCACAGGAAATCATCGAGGTGGTGGCTTTGAGCCACCACGACAGTGATTCGAAAATTAAGAGCCGGGACGTGCTGGCGTTGCTGATTGCCGCGGAGCAGGCCAAGGGGAGGCAGGTCGTCTTCACCAACGGCTGCTTCGACCTGCTGCATGCCGGACATGTGAAATATCTGCAGAAAGCTCGCGACCTGGGTGACCTGCTGGTTCTGGGACTCAACAGCGATGCTTCGGTGCGACGTCTTAAAGGGGCAAAACGCCCCCTGATTGGTGAGGACGAACGGGCCCATATTCTGGCAGCGCTTTACTGCATCGATTATGTCACGATCTTCGATGAGGATACACCGCTTGAGCTGATCAAGGCCCTGAAACCGCAGATACTGGTCAAGGGCGGAGACTATTCTCTTGATGGTGTGGTGGGCAGGGATATCGTGGAGCAATACGGCGGAAGGGTGGAACTGGTTTCGTTCGTTGACGGAAAATCAACATCCAACATAATCGACAAGGTGCTGGAACGTTATTCGATGGAATAACATTGTCTGATTAATCTGGTTTTAGGGACTGTTTTCTGGTATGAGAAGGCATTCCATGATTATTGATATGCAACGGGAGCGGCCATGGCACATAAAGGCGAACCACGCAGCGAACTCTGGATACTTGGTGTACGGCCCGGTGACGGGCGTGAAGCTGTTATTACGTCATACCTGGAAGCTGGCGGCTACAGCTGCCGGTTGGAGACGTATGACAATCTTGAACATGGGCGGCCGCTGGGAATCGTGTTGGACATATCGCCGTTTTCAGACGATGGCTGGGGACTGCTGCTGAGGATAAAAGGCTCTCCGGCAACCCGCAACATCCCTGTCCTGACGGTGTTTCTGAGTGAGATGGGCAAGGTCGGCGGTGTTTTCCCCGTGGCCGGATTCTTCATGCTTCCGATTGATGAACAGCACCTGCTTGAACGATTGGCGGTGTATGGCCTGACCGAGGAAGCGGAAACCTGGGATCTTCAGGCGCTGGTCGTTTCCAGGACCGGTGAGGAGAAGCTCTCCAAGGCGATAGAGTCAATCGGATTCGAGGTCGTCAAGGGCTACACCGGCAAGGAGGCTCTGGCGCTAACATCGATCCACCCCAAATACATGGCTTTCTGCAGCCACATGCTGCCGGATATGTCCGCGTTTGAACTGCTGGAAAAGTTCAGGTTATATCCGTACAGCAGCAACACGCCGATTTTCGTGCTGTTGAAAGACGAGATGAAGCCCGGTGAAAAACTTGCCATGAGCCGCGAAGTGGCTCACCTGGTAAGCAAAAAGCAGCTCACCTGCGATGAATTCCTGGCCCACCTGCGACGGCGGGATTAGCCCGTAATTTCTTCAACGTTAATAAAAAACAGCCGCTGTCCCGAGAGGGGGCAGCGGCTGTTTCTGTTCGTATCCGGCAGGACAGTTACAGTAATCCGTTCAGGTCCTTCACTTCCACGCTTGCTTTGGCACGCAGGTCCTTGGCCCACTGGCTGTAGCGCTCCTCGGACTTCTTGCGGTAGATCGCTTCCTCGATCTCGTTTTTAAGCCCTTCGAACGGTTTCAGTTTTCCGCTGATACGTTCTTCAAGCTTGATGATGTGGAATCCTACCGGGGTATATACCAACTCGCTGACATCGCCGGGCTTCATGGTCAAAATTGCATTGCCCAGTTCCGTCTGCATGTCCGCTTTTTTGAATGTACCCAGGTCGCCGCCATCCTTGCGCGCGGCCGGGTCTTCGGAGTAGCTTTTGGCCAGTTCGGCGAAATCCTTGCCGCTCTTGGCCTCGGCCAGTACCATCAGCGCAGTGGTCATGGTGCGCTTGATCTCGTCCGCCGGAGCCTTTTCGCTGGTCTTGAAGAAAATATGCCTGGCCCGGAAGGTCTCGTCCTCGGTGTATTTCGTGCTGTTGGCGTTATAGTACTCGTGCATTTCGGTGTCGCTGACATGGATCTTGGCGCGAACCTCCATACTGATCAGTTTCAGTTTTTCAATCTGTTCCTGCAGTTGGCTGCGATACTGGTCAAAGGACAGCCCCTGGTTGGCGAGCGCAGAAACCAGCGCTTCCTGGCTGGGCATGTTGTTCTGCCGCTTGACGTCCTCAATGGCCTGGCGCACCTCTTCCTCGGATACCTTGATGTTCAGTTCACGGACCTTCTGTTCCACCAGTTTTTTCTCTACCAGCCGGTCGAGTGCTATGCGCCGGATCTGGCTACGGGTGGCGTTGTCAATCGCCGAGCGCTTTTCAGCCTCGTTGATGACCGGTTGCGCTTCGCGGTTGACTTCGTACAGCGTGACAACCTCATCATTTACTATTGCCGCTATCGCGTTGATCACGGCGGCCGTGGCATGGCCTGGAGCCAGAAACAGCAAGGTTGCCAACAACAGGGGCAGAGTATTCTTTTTCATAGTGTCTCATCCGTTCCATTTAAAAAAACAGGAGGGTGGACTTTTGATGCCCACCCTCGCGGTTATGCTGCCTGTGCGAAAACGAGATTACTTCTTTTCAGGTACGGCGGCCGGTTTGGCTGCCTCGGCCGGCTTGCCGCTCATCTCGTTGAGAACATCTTCCTTGACGGTCACCTTGGCGGTCTTCTTCAGCTCTTCCTTGATCTTCTGGAACACTTCCTGCTGTCTGGAAGGCATGATTGCTCCCTTGATCTGATCCTTCACCTCTTCGAGCGGGCGGATGCCTGCCGCGCGTTTGCCGGTCAGCTTGATGATATGGAAGCCGAAGTCAGACTTGACCACATCCGATACCTGGCCTTCCTTGAGAGCCATTGCTGCCTTTTCGAAAGCCGGCACCATGCTGCCCTTGCCGAACCACCCCAGGTCGCCCCCCTTGGCTGAAGATGAGTCAACAGAGCTCTTCTTGGCCAGCTCCTCGAAATTACCGCCGGCTTTTATCTGCGCCAGGATATCCTTGGCCTCCTTCTCGGTCTTTACCAGGATATGGCTGGCTTTTATCTGCTCGCCGGTCTTGAACTTGTCCTTGTTCTGCTCGTAGAATTTCTTCAGGTCTTCGTCAGAAACATTGGATTCGGTTTCGACCTTTTTCTTGAGGTAGGCTTCGACAATCAGTCGTTTTTTGAGGTCCTGGAGTTTCTCGGCGATTTCGGGTCCCTTATCCAGTCCGTCCTTGGAAGCTTGCTGCAGGATCAGCTCACGAATAACCATCGTGTCAAGCATCTCCTTGCGCCCCTGAGGGGTGTCGGCCATTGCTTTCAGGTATTCCGGCAGATTCTTGAGTTCGCGCTCGAAGTCACCGGTGGTGATGGTGCCGCCATTGACTTCGGCCATGACCTTGCCTGTTTTTTTGTCGGCCGAACCGGTTTCGCCGGTAGGTGAGCCGCCTTTGCAGCCAAATAGTGCAACCGCGCAGAGGGCGGTGGTCAGCAGTTTAACGGTGGTAATGGTTTTCACGTAACGCTCCTTTTTTACTGCAATTAAGTGTGATCAAAAACTTTAAAAAGCTAGCATATAAAGGGTGGCTGATGCAAGATTATTCCGCCCTGCAGCAGTGTGTTCATGTTGTGTAAAAGTGTCTCCCCAGTGCCCCGGAAGTCATGTCTTGCGTCAGGTTTGAAACACTCCGGGGCGCTCAGTAGGCGTAGAGCACGGAGAGCTTTGCGCGCTCTTTTGCGTTGCTTTCGCTTTCACCCTGAACTTCGATGCGATACATGTATGGAATATGCTTGGGATTGGCGCCTGTACCTGCGGCTGTTACGCTGGCACCATTTTCGAGGTAGTCGATTCCGGAATTGTCGGTATTGCCTGGCGCGGTGTCGGTTATCTTGGAGTATACAGTAAAACCGGGCTTTGCCAGATCTACATTTTTCAGGGTCAGCGATACATCAAATGATTTCTTGGCATCTATATCGGCTGAATCAGTGCTGCAATTGGTCCATTCCGACCTCTTTTTTGTCAGCTTGTCGTTCAGGCAGAGGCTTGAAGGAATGCTCATGTATGTGCTTAACAACGTGTTGTAATTGCCGGTGATGTCGGCTACCGAGTCGCCTTTGAACAGGCGCGGGATGATTTCCTTTGACAGTATGTCCACCCCGCCATGGGCTGCTTCCAGGGAGCTTTCATAACGTTTCTGGGCGCCCGAAGCACTGATGTTCTGCGAAACGATGTAAAGCAGTGACAGGATCATTGTCAGGCCAATGAGTGTCAACATCAGAGCTGTTATAAGTGCCATGCCTTTGTTGCTATCAAGCAGTTTCATTTACTGGCCCCGGGGCGGTTCTATTTGTTCAGGTTCTTGGGTTGTACAGCAATCGTATATACCTTCCAGCGATAATTCTTCCAGTTGTCGCCGGCAGCCGCTTTCAGCATGCTGTCATCCCATGTTTTAACCAGGCTGCCGGACTGGTTGTACAAACCGAAGGTAATACTGTCTCCAGGATAGGTGTAGTTGCGGTCCATCCCTCCTTCTTGTGACAGTATGTTTACCTGGATGCTTTTGACCTGCTCCCTGA
>JACRCG010000210.1 GCA_016219145.1 Deltaproteobacteria bacterium
GATGAATACCTGCCGGTGACCACATCCACTAAAAAGGAGCGAACCAAAATGGAAAAACCAGCCTCATCCGCCACAACCGTCCCGACTGATTTTCAGCCGCAGGCTGACAAGGCACAGCAAGCGACGCCTAAAGCAGCCGTTCAGTCAAAAGCTTCAACGGATGTAAAGCCGATCAGGGCTATCCAGACCTCGGTTGCCGCCAATTGCCCCTATTGCAATCACAAGCATGAGCTGCCATTTGAAAAAGGCAAAAACGGCAAACCGTTTTTCGTGGCCTGCACCAGATGCAACACCGAATTTGCCGTGCGCTTTGTCCCGGTCACGATCTATCAGGCGCAGGTGGCCGCTTTCAAATAATCAGAGCCTTACGTTAGACATAAACATGCTCAGGAAGGTTACGTTTGTCCGGATAGCTCTTTTACATGACAGGGGGGTAAAAACGGCATAAAAAAGGGGGTTAGCTTCTGGCTAACCCCTTGATTTTTATGGTGGGCGCTACTGGGTTTGAACCAGTGACCCCTGCCGTGTGAAGGCAGTGCTCTCCCGCTGAGCTAAGCGCCCGTTTCGGCAACCTGAATAACAGAGCAGGCCGTTTCTGTCAAGCATCAACACCTACAGTATCAGCTTCGGCAGCCTTTACTGCTTCGCTAATAATCAAACAGGATTGCAGAGCTCTTGTAACCCACTTAAAAATCTATATGTTATTGCGTATACATTCTGAATTTTTTATTGACGGAGGCGCATAATGATGGCAATATCCTGCGGCGTTTTCTGACTCGTCATACCGGCAATGAAGCAATTCAATGAAGCAAATACAAGCACCCGGGAGGAACTGAAATGAAGAGAATGGTTACAATGTTGAAAACCCTTTGTACAGCAGCCCTGTTTGTCGGCCTGCTGGCGGTCTATGCGGCGGCCGCCGACCCCAAACCTGTTTTGACCAATGCTGATTGCGTCAAGTGCCACTCGGCCGCCCCTGAGGCTATAGCCGCCAATGGCGGCGCCCACAAGACCAGCGTCAGCTGTCAGGATTGCCATAACGGACATCCACCGACCGACAAGAAAATTATTCCGGCCTGCAGCCAGTGCCACAGCGGCAAGCCGCACTACAACCTGTCCGGCTGTCTGCGTTGCCACAATAACCCGCATACACCCAAGATCATCAAGCTGGCCAACAACATCACCGATGAGTGCCTTACCTGCCACACCCAGCAGATTGTCAAGCTGAAGCAGGTCAAGAGCAAACATACCAACCTGGCCTGTAGTTTCTGCCACAATGTTCACGGTAAAATTCCGCTCTGTACGCAGTGCCACAAACCGCACAGCGCCGAGATGACTGCAGCAGAGTGCAAGCGCTGCCACCAGGCTCACATGCCGACGGCTGTCACCTACGCCTCCGACACGCCGAACAAGATGTGTTCTTCATGTCACAAGAAGGCCTTTGATCTGCATAGCAAGACAGATACAAAGCACAAGAATGTGGCCTGCGTCACCTGTCATAAAGAGAAGCACAAGACGGTGCCTGCCTGCCAGAGCTGCCACGGCTCGCCGCATCCGGCCGGCATGCTGGCTCGCTTCACCAAATGCGGGGATTGCCATAACATCGCCCATGACCTGAACCGCTGGGATGTCGGCACTCTCAAAGCTGCCGACAAGGATGCGCCGATTCCTGTCCCCAAAAAAGGCTCGAAGAAAAAATAGCAGACCCCTATATATGATCCACACAAAAGGCCGATGGAGTTTCCGTCGGCCTTTTGTTGTGACTTTCTTCTCTTCTGTTGTGAAATCGCCTGCCGTATGGCATATTGCCAACTCTGTGCTCGCTTTGTCTCTATGTGTTGAACTGCTTTTCCAGTTTGATTTATAAATGGCAACGGATCAAAAATGACCCTTTCCAAACGCACAATTCTTGTCGTAGTCAGCACATTCATTGCTCTGCTCTTCATTCTGGCAGCTACTTCCGATGTCATTCTGCTGAAGAGCTTCGCAGCGCTGGAGCGCACGGTATTAGCCGGAAATGTTCAAAAAGTAAAAAGCGAACTTGAAGAGACCTATGATGAGATATTTGCCTCTGCGCTGGATATTTCTTCCGACATCCAGAAAAATGGCGTTTCTCTTGTTTCAAAGCTGGATCTACAGCCTTTTTACAATCACCGTCTTGACGTTGTAGCCTGCTTTTCCAAGTCAGCTGTTCTCCTCTCTTCACGCGTTGCGGACTTCCACCAACGCCGGTTGGATACTCTCTCCGAACGGGATATAAAACAAATCAGTATGGCGGCCCATCTGTCGGCCAAAGCTCCTGACGGCATCCTGAAAGGCATGCTGCTGGTCGGTGACAAGCCGCTGCAGCTCGTACTCCGGCCTGTTCAGGGTACGGATGTGCTGCTGCTGATCGGCCGCTTTCTGGATGACGAGGAAGTCAGACGTGTTACGGCCCTTACGCAATTTGATCTGAAGCTGTTCCCGCTGTCCCGGAAGGTTGAGTCGCCTGATGCAGCTGCCGCACTTGCGGATTTTGAGGCAGGCGCTGCACACCCTTCCCAGGTTCTCGAAAATGGCAAAATCGCCGGATACATTCTGTTCAAGGATTTTCTTGACCAGCCGGTGCTTGTTGTTCGGGTCGCTGAACCGCGCCACCTTTACGAACAGGGCAAAGCGGCTATAGCCTATGTTGTTGCAGCCCTGTTTCTGACTGGGGGCGCCTTCTGCTGCGTTATGCTGATATTCATTCGCGTTACCATTTTGAAACGGCTGGAAGCTCTCGGGGCTACCGTGAAGGAGATCAGTGAACAGAGCGATATTTCTTCGAGGCTGCCGGTTTCTGATGAGGCTGACGAACTGAACGAACTGGCCGGTTCCATCAATGCAATGCTTGATTCCCTTGAATCCGCCGAAGCTGCGATGCGTGAAAGTGAGGAACGCTATCGCATGCTGTTTGATCGTGCTCCCGATGCGATCATTATTATCGGTATGGATGGTGACGAGGCCGGCCGGATCGTAGCCGCCAATCAGGCTGCTGCCGAACAGCATGGATATACGGTAGAAGAACTGTGCTCAAAAACAATTTTTGAGATTAATACCGCCGAAACCAACAAAATAGCGGGTTCAATCTTTGAAAGAATTGTCCGCGGTGAATGGGTGACAGTGGAACTCTGGCACAATAAAAAGGACGGCTCCCAGTTTCCGATAGAGGTACATGCAGGTCCCATAAAAATAAAGGGGCGCAACTATGCGCTCGGCTTTGATCGCGACATCACCTCCCGCATGTTGACCGAACAGGCTGACGGTATCTATATGGCCCATATTGCCGAACTCAACCGGGAACTGACTGCCAAGACCGATGCGCTGGCCTACGCCAATGCCGAGCTGGAGGCTTTCAACTACTCCGTTTCACACGACATGCGCGGCCCACTAAGCCGCATATCCGGCTACTGTCAACTTGTGCTTGAGGACGAGCCGCACCTTGATCCTCGGATAAAGTCGTATATCACCAGAATTAATGATTCAGGAATCTGGCTGAATGAAATGATTGACTCGATGTTGCGTCTGGCTCAACTGACCAGATCAGAGTTTATCTCGGATAGCGTCAATCTGAGCCATATTGCCGAAATGGTTCTGCAGGAGCTTGTTCTTCTGGAGCCGGACAGGTCCGTGCGGGCCGAGATAGCAGACGATGTTGTCGCTTCTGGGGATCCACGACTTCTTAAAATTCTGATGACTAATCTGTTGAATAATGCCTGGAAATACAGTGCCCGTAAGAGTCTGGCGCAGATTGAGTTCGGCATGGGCCAGACTGAGCCGGTCCCGGTGTATTTTGTTCGTGACAACGGCGCCGGCTTTGATATGGCGGATGCCGACAAATTATTCAGAGTTTTTACCCGCCTTCATGATCCGGCGCAATTCAGCGGGACTGGTGTAGGACTGGCAACCGTACAGCGTATTGTGGCGCGACACGGCGGTCGCGTGTGGGCCGAAGCCGAGACCGGTGTTGGCGCGACCTTCTTCTTCACTTTACAGCCGGACAGCCCCCAGACAGGAATATCCTGATTATCACCGTTCCTTGATCCGAAATCACGTGGCAGGCTCGCTGAGCATGTCCGGCCGAGGCTGCCTTTTGTTGATCCGCAACACCAGCCCGGCAGCCAGCAGACAGATAATCGCTGACAGAGTGCTTGTGGAGTGGGGGGTTGCTCTGATTGCGCTTATCCGTATTTTCCATGGTGTCTCACAGATCTGGCGGAAAGATCGGGAAAGATTTGATTTGATCAGCGACAGCCCGCCAGGGGCCGGTTCGCAAACTGTGAGTATACTCGTTCAAAAAAAAATAAAACAGACTATTATTTCAGAAAACGAGTGCTATAATGCAATCAGAAGTAAGGAAGTAAATCCGTTAAGAAGGAGGGCTTACTTGAATATGGAAGATACTCCGCCGGGCTTGATAGTAAAATAGAGAGCAGTGTCGCTCCGGTTCGGTTATGTGCCGGATGAATCCCCGAAAAGGGACCTGATAAACAAAATAAAGCCCACCTTGCTTTTTGGTGGGCTTTTCATGTACATTCGCAGGCGGAGAGCAGCAAACTCGAAATAGGGGGGGATTACAATGCAAAAACTGACTATTACGTTAGTGTCGCTGTTATCATGGATCCTGTTTTCAAATGTTGTTATTGCCGCAGAAAAGGCCACAAAGGACGAATGCATCGAAATGTGCAAAGCAGCTGCAAAAATGCTTGAGGAAAACAGGGCGGCCGGCATAAAGGAAATCTCCAACCCCAAAGGCAAATTCGTCTGGAAGGACTCATACGTTTTTCTGATGGACAAAAGCGGCAAGATGCTGGCTCATCCGTTCAGCCTCCATCTTCTGAAAAAGGACAGTCTGTTAAATGACACGGATTACAACCATGTAAAACCCAAGAAGATTTTTGAAGAGTTTATTTACGTGGCATTTAAAAACGGTCAGGGGTGGGTTGATTACAAATGGCCAAGACCTAACAAGAAAACCCCCGAAAACAAGTTCACATATATCCAGCGGGTCGGCTGGACGGACATGCTGGTTGGCGCCGGCACATACTGACAGAAGCAGCCCGGCCGGATAGCGCAAAAAAAGCCTCTGATTTCTCAGGGGCTTTTTTATTTGCTTTGGCTAACACTCAGGCATGTTTTCGGACTGGCCAGTTTGCTTAACAATCCCTGCAGCTCAATAAGTTCAGCGCGCTCATACTCATTACCACTTCACGGTTCTGATTAAGCACTTCGATAAATGACCGGACTATGCCGCGATCCGGCTTGGAGGTTGAACGTCGCGCTTCCTGCACCGTCACGCGGATAGACAGTTCATCTCCGGGGCGAACCGGCAGCTTCCAGCGCAACTCATCAACACCGGGAGAGCTGAGACTTGCCACCTTTGACAGATAATGATCCGCATAAAGGCGCATCATCAGACCGGCAGTCTGCCAGCCGCTCGCGATCAGACCGCCAAAAACGGTTTTTTTGGCGGCTTCCGGATCGGTATGAAAATCCTGGGGGTCGTAACGCCTGGCAAATGCAATCACCTCATCCTGATCTGCCGTAATCGTCCCGAATTCGTATATGCAGCCGGGCAGATAATCCTCAAAGTAGCGGTCTTCAATGCTTGTGCTGAAATGGCTGATCACATTTTCCTCCCGGTCTGAATCCGTTAGTTATCAGAAAATATTGCGTCGAGAGCGTCAAAATCAAACGTTTCTTCCGCCAGGCCGCGTACGAGAGCAAGTTTCTCGGTATCCTCCACGGTCAACTTTGATACGTCCTCGGTGATGATCCGGTACAATTCCGCAGTGGTATGCATTTCTGTGCGCATATAGGGAATGTTGCTCCGCTCCAGGATTTGCTGCGTGATGGATCCGACCGGCACTATGCCCGGGATCAGCAATCCGACAATCTTGCTGCGATAAGCCGGAATCTGGTACAGATTGGCCATGGTTACCAGCAGTTCGTCACGACTGCTGGTAACTATCAGCAGCGTGGAATCCATCAGCATTTCTGCCACACGCTGGGTTGAGGCCGCTCCTATCTGAACGTGATTTATGATGCGATGCAAATCGCGCCTGTTGCCGTACAGATGCAGCTCAAGCAGATGGGCGACACGGCGCAGGGTCGGGTTGGCAAGGACGGGATGATAATCAAAACCGGCCAGCACATGCAGGGGTTGATCAATAAAAAAACGTCGCAGATAATCCAGAGTCTGGTCCCGTTTTTCCGGCAGCAGCTTATTGGCCAGAATTGCGCGAACCTTGACCCCCTCTTTTTCGAACAGCGCCATGTTCATCGATACCGAGTCGACCACATTGCCCAGTCCGCCTCCCGTCACCATCAGCACCGGAGCATTCAGCATGCTGGCGATGCGGGCGTTCGACAGACGCAGAACAGAGCCGACACCGGCGTGGCCGGCCCCCTCTATGATCAGGAAGTCACATTTGCGCTCCAGCTCGGCGCAGGCCTCAACGATCCTGTGCTGCAAGTCATCTGATGACAGCGCGCCATCCACCACCTGCCTGGTCGATCCGGGTCGCAACACGACAGGCGACATCAGACGCAGATCTTTGCCCAACCCGAAGACCTGCGCTATCAGGGCGGCATCCTTGTCCACCTCCCGGCCGTGCAGAAGAGTCGGTTTGGGACCGACAGGCTTGATGAAACCGACCCGCTGGTATTTCTTTTGAGCCAGATGGAAAAGAAAGAGGCTGGTGGTCGTCTTCCCTGTATTCTGTCCGGTAGCAGCTATGAATATTTTGCGCTCCATTATGTCACCTGCCGTATTTGTTCGACTTGCGGGCTTTTAAATGCATTTTTTTAGCCCTGTAAAGGCATTATCCATTATTATTGCTTTGCCAACAACCCCAAAAGCCGGCCAGACTTTTAAAGCGGGGACCAGATGGCAAACTATCTTGAAGAGTGTCCGGCGATGAACGAGTTCCAGGAGGCGCCATGAAGGCAGAGGTTTATTCGACAACGTACCGGATTCCGCTGACGGATGCGCAGCAGGCCAGACTTGACAGAAGGTGGCCTGACGGCGACCCTTTCATCTCATATGAGAAGATTGAAGCCCTGCTTGAGCCGCTTCCGGTTGAGGATCTCCATTGGTCCGGCCACACCGGGCAATTCCTGTATTTTACCGTTCGCGGCAACGATATCGAAGGCACGGTTGCCGAGGTTGTGGCACGTCTTGAAAACAAGCTGGGCAGGGTGTGATTTGCTGAAGGAAAACCGGGTGGGATCAAGAGTAAAAGAGCTGATTGTGAGGGAACAGTCCTGATTTGCCATCATCCGGACTCACTGCGCCTGCTGCTGAATCCTTTCATTCCGGGTATCTACAGCTTTTTGTGCGACGCCGGTTTCTCCTTTCATTTTTTCAAATGTTTCAATAAATTTTTTCGACTGATTCTTAAACAGAAAAACAATAATTGCAGCAAAAATGGCAACTTTGATGACTATCGCCAAAGATCGCGGTGCAAAGGCAGACACCAGTTTTCCGGCGATTACAAAACCAGCTATTGCCAATATTGCGAGCCCGATCAATTTGAGTAACGGCAACTGTTTCGACAGCCAGTTATCACTCTGTTCGCTTTTTGACGAATTCTGGTCATTTGCAGATGTGGGAGAAGATGCAGGTGAAGTATTCTGGGATGGAGCGCCTTGCCGATCTATATTTGATTGGTTCTTGCTGTTTTGCCCTCTGTCATTTTCTGACAGATTTGTTTTCTCACTTTTTCTTGCCCGGTTTTCAAGCTCATTTTCTGTTATTACTTTGACATTAGCCCGGTATTTGTGTGGGACATTCTTGAAGTCATTGGTAAGGTTGATAGTGCCGTTTTCATCACGAAACTGGTAGAAAGCCGCTGAAACGTGCAGAGGAATCGCAACTATCAGGAACAGCAAAGAGACTGTAAGATGTCTCATATAGCCTCACTTGGCAGTAGATGCTGACATTCTGATTGCAAAAAAATGAATAGTCAAGAATTCTAATGTAATTCCAATCCTGCGTTTTCGTGCCCTCTGCAAGCTTTCTCTCAACCGGGAACTCCCGGCTTCATCAGGTCGCTGACCCTGCACTCTGCAAGATACGATTGAATCACCGGCAAGTCCGCTTCGGCCCAATCAAGGGTATGCAGTTGTTCTGGCGGCAGCCACATCAAAGCAGCATGCTCATGGAGTACAATCTCTCCGGACTCAATTGTACAGATGAACGGGTAAAGGGTGACTGTGAATGCTGGATAATGATGTGTATTCGGAGTAAGGCTCCTCCCCACGTTGATACGTATGCCCAACTCTTCAATCAGCTCTCGTCGCAGGCATTCTTCCGGCGACTCTCCCGAATCTATCTTTCCACCGGGAAATTCCCACTTGAGAGGCAGGCTCATTATGGCGCTTCGTTGAGCTGCCAGGATGCAGTTGTTGCGCTCGATAATGGCGCAGGCTACGTGGATATGCTTGATTGAACTCAATTGCAGGTCTCCATGGACGTAATTGTTGAGAGTTCTACATACTTCAAGCGTCAGCCTGGAATAAAGCTGACAAGACAATTTTACGGGAAGTACTAAGGAGTACCAAAGAAAATGTTGACATCTGAGTATAATTTCCGTAAAGGTAGTCGTATGACTACCTACGGCCATCAAACCGCAAATGAACTCACCCAGCGCCAGAAACAGGTGCTGCAATTCATCACCTCGTTCTCGGGTGACAACGGCTATGCGCCCAGTCAACGTGAAATTGCGGGCCACCTGAAAGTTTCCGGAACACTGCCGGTCATGAAACATCTGGGCGCTTTGGAACGTAAGGGGTACATCAAGCGGGATCATGTAAATCGGGGAATCACCCTCAAGACGCCGGTTATCCCGTCGGTTTCCCTGCCGATTGTCGGCACCGTACGGGCCGGACATCTCGCCCCGGCTATTGAGGATATCCAGGGATACTTCTCCGTTGACCCGATGGCAGTCAAGGGCAGCGACTGTTTCTTCCTACGGGTGAGCGGAGAATCAATGATCAATGCCGGTATCTTCGATGGCGACCTGGCTTTGGTGCGGCCTCAACCGACTGCCGACAACAAGGATACCGTCGTTGCTATGATCGATGGCGAAGTAACCCTGAAATGGTTTTACCGGGAGCAGGATCACATTCGACTGCAACCGGCGAATCCGGGCATGGCGCCCATCATCATTCGTCCTGAAGATGGCGATCTAAGCATCGTCGGCAAAGTGATTGGGGTGTACCGTCGCATGTAAAAACAGTGATAGAGACTGGCAGATTTTGATGTCACTACATACAAGGAGAGTGAAAAATGGAACCGATCACCTTATGCGGAGCTGTAATTGTTGCGGTTGGCTTGTGGGTGGAGTTTGAATCAATAATCATGCGGGTTGCACGGGCGATTTCCGGCATGATGCCGGTTATGTCAGCACCGGAAGTGCAGAGGCCTCTTTATGTGAAATACCTGACGGATACCGGGAGTTGATTGACAGAAACACAATGATGTAATCTGTAAAAGAGGTGGAGTCCGGATTACATCACAGGCGCCATACTTCAGTCAGACGAAAGTCCTCTCCCCAGGATAGTGCCATGGTGAACGAGCACAGATCCGATTGGAATGCCCCCTTCTGCACGACCCTGCCGGGCTTCTTCAAGTACCGCCTGCATGAATTTGTCCACAGTACCTCCTCCCTGCCTCATCGAGGCAATTATCCCATCTGACGCCCGAGAATACAGTACGCAGTTTCAGGGAGGTGAGCCGGTGAATGAGCCGGAGCTGCGCGCACATATTGGGCAGGCCATGGCGCCGGGTGACCAAGTTCTCTGGCGGCCCGCAAAGGCCAGTATGGATCGCGCAGCAGCTCCCTGCCCAGCAGCACGAGATCGGCCTGGCCACTGCGGATGATATGATCGGCTTGAGCCGGAGCGCTGATCACCCCCACGGTGCCGGTTTTGATCCCGGTTTCCCGCCGGATTCTTTCGGCAAATGCCGTCTGATATCCTGTTCCGACGGGAATAACGGCATGCGGCAGATTGCCGCCGGAAGAGCAGTCGAGCAGATCTGTCCCCAGTAACTGCAGCTGACTCGCGAGCGCCAACGACTGTTCAAGATCCCAGCCGCCGTCACTCCAGTCGGTTGCCGAGATTCTCACAAACAGCGGAAGATGCTCGGGCCAGACACCGCGAACCGCTGAAACGATATCACGCAGCAGCCGGGTGCGGTTTTCAAACGTACCGCCATAACGGTCGCTGCGTTGATTGCTGAGCGGAGAGAGGAACTGATGCAGCAGATATCCGTGGGCGGCGTGGATCTCGGCAATCCGGAAGCCGGCCAGGCAGGCCCGGCGGGCACCCTGAACAAAGGCTTCAACAATGTTATCGATACCCTCGATCGAGAGAGCCTCCGGCAGAGCGTAACCGTCGTCGAAGACGACAGAGGCGGGAGCCACGATTGGCCACCCACCTTCGGAATCAGCCAGTGAGCCGGCTCGATTTGCCCACGGAGGCGCGACACTGGCCTTGCGACCGGCATGCGCCAACTGGATGCCGGCGACGCTCCCCTGCTGATCGATAAAACGGACTATCCGTGAAAGCGGCTCGATGTGGCTGTCACTCCAGATGCCCAGATCCCTGGAGCTGATGCGCCCCTGCGGGGTGACCGCCGTGGCCTCGGTCAGCACCAGACCGGCGCCGCCGGCAGCACGGCTGCCGAGATGAACCAGATGCCAATCGTTGGCAAATCCATTATCGCTTGAATACTGGCACATTGGTGAAACTGCGATCCGGTTCGGCAGGGTCACGCCACGCAGCGAAAGCGGTTCAAACAGATGAGTCATTATCTGCCCTCCTTTAAGCATCCCCACAAACGCCACCGCAACCGAGCCGCCAACCAGCAGACGGCCGAACCCGGCGACGATCTCGCTATGAGCGGTGGCGAAGACGATTGAACCAACTGTCGCGATAAATGCCCCTCCGGACAGAAGTTTTCTCGGACCCAGCCGGTCAGCCAGAATACCGGTCGGGATTTGCATAGCCACATTAGAAATAATATGCGAAAAGATTGCCCAGACCGGTTGCGGTCAAACCAAAATCACGGGTTAATTCGACCGTCATAACCGCCGGGCAACCCGCTGAAAAAAGCCCAGGACGTAGAGCGCCGCACCGCAGCCCCAAACCAGCCAGGCCAGACGGAGAGGGGGGAAATTATCAAAGTTTGTCATCTGGCCGCCTGAAAGCCGAGTGGATTTCCTACCTCATTTCAATAATCCAGTTCACCTAGATCCGCACATGAAACTAAAAACGCTAGCGGATCTTTCTCCATGTGCTGCCTCCAAAACCTCCCGATCCTGAAATCATACTGAGGCTCTCATTGCTGTTGATTGAAATTACAAACGTTCCGGCATTTTGAAATCTTCCCTTAGGCACATCCCACCATTGCATACTTACCTGATTTCCCAGAATGTTTCCTTGAGCCACATTTGACCAAGCTGGATTCTGAGGAGTGTGTTCACCGAACCAGACAAGCGTGTTTCCTGTCTGACGCAAGTAGTAGGTGCCACCGTCATTGCAAAGCCAGACTCCGTTCAAATTAATTGATACAGCAACTGGAGCCGATGCCTGCCCCTGATCGTGACGGTTTACACCTCTAAGATGGAGGTTTACCGTGGAGCTTTGTGCTGAATGTGATTCGCTGACCAATATTACAAGAAACAGGATGATGCTGGAAAAAGACAATTTCGACAGTGTTCTAAACATGAGTACCCTCCTAATCGATTAATGGTTCAGCATTCAAGTTTAAGTATATATCAAAATTTCAGAGTAGAAGACAGTTGATATCGATTGTTCAAACAATAAAAGACCGCGCAAACCGGCATTATACCAGGTTCAGCGGCCTCTATTTTCGCCATGTTCTCCCATAAGTTCCATCCGTCATACATAGCTTCCTGATAAACAGGACAGTGCGTTAACGAAATCATGAAAAATAATTTCTAACTTACTAAAAGTGACTCACATTATCCCGCCAACACCGGCCTGTCAACGATACACATAACAGTTGCCTCAAAAAAAGCCCCTGATTTCTCAAGGGCTTCTGGATTTGTCCGGATGGTGCCGGACTGCTAAATGGTGGAGGCGGTGGGAGTCGAACCCACGTCCAAAAGACCTACAAAACCAGACACTACGAGCGTAGTTCATTTTCTAGTCTTACGCTCAGGTCGAAATAGAACGAAATCCCCGGAGCCTCAGAAGGTTTGACTGACACCTACAACCAGGATCACTCTCGTTTGCTTCTTTTGATGTGCGAAGAGTTACCAGAAC
>JACRCG010000213.1 GCA_016219145.1 Deltaproteobacteria bacterium
CGGCTTCTCCTCGGTGATGATCGACGGTTCCCATCTGCCCTACGAAGAGAACGTGGCGCTTGCCAAAAAAGTTGCCGAATATGCCCATCAGTTCGACGTTACCGTGGAAGCCGAACTGGGCGTCCTGGCCGGCATCGAGGATGAAGTCTCCGCCGAGCATTCCACATATACCAAGCCGGAAGAGGTGGAGGATTTCGTCAAGAAAACCGGGGTTGATTCATTGGCAATATCGATCGGAACCAGCCATGGAGCGTACAAGTTCAAGGCCGGACAGCCGGTGCCGCCACTCCGTTTCGACATCCTGGAAGAGTGCGAGAAGCGTATCCCCGGTTTCCCGATCGTGCTGCACGGCGCATCGTCAGTGGTGCCTGAATACGTGGATCTGATCAACCAGTATGGCGGCAAGCTGGAAGGCGCGGTGGGGATCCCGGAAGAACAGCTGCGCAAGGCTGCCGCCAGTGCGGTCTGCAAGATCAATATCGACTCCGACGGCCGGTTGGCCGTGACCGCCAAAATCCGGGAATATTTTGCCAAGGATCCCAAGGAATTCGATCCGCGCAAGTATCTGGGAGAGGCGCGCAAGGAGCTGGTCAAGCTGGTCAAGCACAAGAACGAGGCGGTGCTGGGGTCGGCCGGCAAGGCATAACCCGGCAGTCCGTGCCCGCGCTGGTTGGCCGGCAGCGGGCACGGACTGTTGGAACGCGGTGGCGCAAATCTCCCCGTGATTCAATCCAAGCCGTTTTCTTGATCATTCCAGGAGGTGCCGGATGAGTACACGTAAGTTCTCCAGAGTGTTTTTCAATGTCGAGGCCACTATAAGGACTGCCGAACGTCGCTTCCAGGGGGTTGTGGAGAACCTGAGCATGACCGGCATGTTTCTCGTCACCGGTGAACGCCTGGCTGAAGGAGAAGAGGTCGAAATTTCCATGGTCCTGACCGGCTCGCTACCGGAGATAAAGATCAGTTTCAGCGGCAAGGTAGCCCGCATCGTCGAAAACGGCATGGCATTCGTGTTTGACAAGATCGATCTGGATTCATACATGCATCTGAAGAATATTGTTGCCTACAATATTGATGATTCCGATAAGGTCATGGAAGAGATCTGTCATTCCATCGATGAGAAACTTGCCCGGGAGAAGTGATGAAGGAGACTGGCATGAGGGTTACACGATGAAAAAAAGAGCGACACTGTTTTCTGTCGGCGGATTCCTGTTGGGCGTGAATGCTCCACTGGGCTGGATCATGATCCGGATCATGTTCTTTTATGATCACAAACAGACATTCTTCGGTCAGATAATTTCCGATATCGTAAAAGACGGCGAACACTTTGCACTGTACAACTATATCGGAGCCGGTACGGCGATCGTCATGTCGGTGCTTGGTTACATGATCGGCAAGAACGGTGACGAGCTGCACGAAAGGGCTGCCGAGCTGGATGTGCTGCACCAGGAGGTTGCCGAGCAGAAGGAAGTGTTCGAGAACCGCTACAAGGTGCTGGACAGGAATATCAAGAACTTTCACCACATCAGCAGCAAAATCCAGATGTCGCTCAACCTGGAGGAAATCCTGATTCTTTGTGGCGAGGGACTTCACGAAGTGCTGGGCTATGAGAGGGTCAACATCCTGATGGCTGAAGGGGGAAAGAGCCTGCGCTTTGTGACCCATATCGGCACCGATGATTTTGATGCCAGTGATATCGAGCTGCCTCTTGATCCGAGCATTGGTGTGATCTATAAATGCTTTGCCGACCGCAAGGTCTATCTGATCGACGACATGTCCCGGTATCCGGCCGAGTACCATCTGCAGCCCCCCCACAACAGCCTGGCTCCACTGCGTTCTAGAAGCTTCATCCTCTGTCCGATTGTCGTCAAGGGAGAGACCATCGGGGCATTCGGCATTGACAACAAGAACAGCCACCGCGCCCTCAATGACTCCGACGTTGATACGATCATGCTCTTCGCGGATCAGGTCGCTTCGGCCATAACCCGCATCAACCTGCTGACATCGATCGATACGCTCACGTCGGAGATGGAAAGTTCATTCAGATTCCTGCTTGGCAGCCGTGATCAGTACTCCCGCAATGTGGTTCACCTCAAGGAGGGGGTCGATTCGGTTGCTGATGGCACTTCGGTGATTGCATCGGCCGCCGAGGGTGTGATGGCGTCGGTGGATGAAACCAGCACCGCCGTCAATGAAATCTCGGTGGCGATCGAACAGGTAACGCGCAACCTGGACCATCTGGCGGGCATCGTACACCAGTCGGCCGCGGCGATGGAGCAGATCAACAGCACCATCGGCAATGTGGAGCAGAACGCAGCCATTTCTCACGAGGTTTCAAACCAGGTCAAGCTGCAGGCCGAAGAGAGTTGGGCCGTGGTAGCCGAAACGATCGGCTCGCTCGAAGAAATCCAACGCTCGGTCGGTGTTTCGTACGACGCTATCAAACGTCTGGCCGAGAACAGTACCCGGATTGAAAATATCGTCAGTGTCATCAATGACATCACCAAGCGCACCAACCTGTTGGCGCTGAATGCGTCGATCATCGCCGCCCAGGCAGGCGAATACGGAAAGAGCTTCGGAGTCGTCGCCGACGAGATCCGGAATCTCTCGCTCCAGACAGGGCATTCTACCGGCGAGATCACTTCGATCATTGAAGAGATCATGAGCGAGTCCAAAACCGCTGCCAACAATATCACCGCTACCAAGGACCTGGTCCACCGCGGCGTTGAACTGGGGCATACCACCGGAGAATCGCTCAAGGCGATCTACGACCGGTCGGCCTGTTCGCTCGACATGACCCAGCAGATCAAGCAGGCTACCATGGAACAGGTTTCAAGCGTTCAGCTAGTCGCACGTTCGATGGAGGATATCAGCTCGATGACCTCCCAGATCTTCATTGCGTCCACGGATCAGGCCAATGCGACCAGAAGTATCGCGCGTTCAATAGAAACCATCAAGGATATGGCCCACGAAATGGTCAATTCCACCTCGCGACAGGTGGATGATGGCAAAATGATTCGCCGCACGGTGGAATCGGTCAGCGACATGGTGACCGAGATGTTTGACAACATGGAAATGCGCAGAATACAGAGTGCCGAAGTGATCAAGGAACTTGAGTCGATGAAGAGCCTGACCTGCCAGCTCTGAAAATGCAGGAATTTCAGATTAAAGCATAAAAATGTATGGATAAATAAAAAAGTCTCTGATAATGTATACAAGATGCCGTGACGGCTACCCGGTTTCGGGAGTTGATCAATTACCGGCAGGAGAATAATAACACATACCGCACGGATTCGATGGCGAACCGGGACGGAAGGGGATAACCCGCCAGGGCTGCAAGTGCAATCTGCAGGCCTGTCCGTTCACAGCGCGCCTTCCGGCGCGTTTTTTTTTGACGCACATCGATCTGCCGGGCGGAATAAAAGGAAGCTGAATGCGAAAAAAGATTACAATTCCGGATGTACTCCAGATGAAAGCGGCCGGACGCCGCATAACCGTGTTGACTTCATACGACTTTCCCTTCACGCGCCTGATCGATGGCGGAGGGATTGACATTATCCTGGTGGGTGATTCCGCCGGTGTTGTCTTTGCCGGTCACGATACGACCCTGCCGGTCACGATGGACGAAATGCTCTATCATGTAAAAGCTGTACGGAGAGCCGACCCAAGAGCCCTGGTAGTTGCAGACATGCCTTTCATGTCCTGTCAGACCGGGATCGAAGAGGCCTGCCGCAACTGCGGGCGCATGATCAAGGAGGGTGGCGCCGAGGCGGTCAAGATTGAGGGGGGCAGCAACATGGCCCACATCATCCGGGCGGTTTCCTCGATTGACATCCCGGTCATGGCCCATATCGGACTGACTCCGCAGTCGGTGCATCGCATGGGAGGATACAAGGTCCAGGGGAGGAAGGAGCAGGCCGAGCGGATCATGGATGATGCACTTGCAGTTCAGCACTCGGGCGCCTTTGCCGTGGTGTTGGAGGGAATACCGGCCAAGCTGGCCGCGGAGATCTCGGCCGAACTGACCATCCCGACCATCGGCATCGGAGCCGGTCCGGCCTGCGATGGTCAGGTGCTGGTGATCCATGACATCCTGGGTTTGTGCGAAAAATATTCACCAAAGTTTGTCAAGCGCTATGCCGATCTGGCGCCGCTGATTTCAGGCGCGGTCAAGAAGTATGTTGATGAAGTGCGGTCCGGCGACTTCCCGACCGAAGAACATTCCTTCAGCTGAGCTGATTAAAATCATCAGGGAAAATATGCAGATAGTCGACAATATTCAGCAGATGCAGACTCTGGCACTTGCTCTCAAGCGTGAAGGCAAGCGGATCGCATTTGTGCCGACCATGGGTTTTCTTCATCAGGGGCATGCTTCACTGCTGCGGGAAGGTCGCCGGCGGGGGGACGTCCTGGTGCTCTCCATCTTTGTCAATCCGATCCAGTTTGGTGTAAACGAGGATCTGGACCGCTATCCCCGCGACATGGAACGTGATTGCAGGATTGCATCGGAATGCGGCGTTGACGTGGTTTTTACTCCCGATGCAGCCGGCATGTATCCGCCCGGGTTCCAGACCGGAGTGACGGTAAGGGATATTTCGCTGCCGCTATGCGGCGCCAGCCGCCCGGGGCATTTCGACGGGGTTGCAACCGTTGTCACCAAACTGTTCAATATCGTCCAGCCTGATGTGGCCCTGTTCGGTCGCAAGGATTATCAGCAACTGGCGGTTATCCGTCGCATGGTCAAGGATCTGAGCATGCCGCTGGAAATTGTCGGTATGCCGATCGTGCGTGAGCCGGACGGATTGGCCATGAGCTCCCGTAACGCCTACCTGTCGGAGGAGCAGCGCCGTAGCGCACTGTGCCTGTACCGGAGCATAGTGACGGCACGGGGGATGTTTTCCGGAGGGGAGCGTCGGGCAGATGCACTCAAAAAGGCTGTCAAGGATACAATCGGACAGGAACCGTCAATTATGATCGAGTATATCGAGCTGCGCGACGGAAATTCTTTAGAGGAACAGGAAATAGTGGACAATGCCACGTTGCTGGCACTGGCTGTTAAAACCGGGCAGACCAGATTAATTGATAACACCGTACTTGGAGAGGAGTTGTAAAATGCAAAGAATCATGCTGAAGAGTAAAATTCATCGTGCCACCGTCACCGGCGCCGACCTGCACTACGAGGGGAGCGTCACCATAGACCGCGATCTGATGGATGCGGCCGACATCGTATCCTATGAAAAAGTCGCCGTATGGAACGTCACCAACGGCAGTCGACTGGAAACCTATGCCATCGAGGGGCAGCGCGGTTCCGGAGTGATCTGTCTGAATGGAGCCGCCGCACGCCTGGTGGCGCCCAAGGACCTGGTCATCATCGCCAGCTTCGTCAACATGGAGAATGAGGCTGCGATCAAGCATGAGCCCAAGCTGGTTTTTGTCGATGAACAAAACCGCATGCTGCCGACCCGCAAGGAAGAGGCCGGACAGGCCAAGCTGAAGGTCGTGCACTAGCAGCAGAAAGGCGGCGGCTCCAATATGTAATGAACAGGCGGAAGACTCGGGTTTTCCGCCTGTTTTTTTATGATGTTGATAACTGCGTCCAGAAAACGCACTGTTTTGGGTAAAAATCCGTTGAGCGGCGACACTTGGGCGTCACCGGTCAATCTTTTGCCTTGATCTTCTGCATCGGATATGCTCATTCTAAATATAACTTCGTTTGTTAGGAACACCATGGGAGCCAATAAAACTCTAC
>JACRCG010000215.1 GCA_016219145.1 Deltaproteobacteria bacterium
CACGGACTTTTCGAAGTGGTGTTTGATGCAGACGGCAAATTCCTGGTCGAACACACTCAGGTTAAGTTCAAAATTGAGTCGCAGGCTGCGGGTATCGAGGTTGGCCGAACCGATCAATGACCAGATCTCATCCACAAGCATGAGCTTGCTGTGAACAAAAGGTGGCGGCAGATAATAGACCTTGACCCCGCTGGCCAGAAGCTCCCACAACAGCGCCTGGCTGGCCCACTGCACAAAGGGGAGGTTGTTGTGCCCCGGCAGAACCACGCGAACCTTCACACCCCTCAGCGCTGCGGTTACAAGCGCTGAAATCATCGAGCGTTCGGGAATGAAATAGGGGGTCATAATGCTGACGGAACGCTCGGAACAGGACAAGGCACCCATGATGATCTGTTCCAGCTTGCGGAACTCCTTGTCAGGACCGTCGCTGATACAGCGGGCCAGCGCGTTTCCGACCGGTTCCAGGGGTGGGAAGTACAACGGGGAGTCGAGCCTTTCGCCTGTGACAAAGAACCAGTCTTCCATGAATGAGCGTTGAAGGTCCGCCACCACCGGCCCCACCACGGAAAAATGCAAGTCGAGCGTTGCCTGGCCCGGATCGGCTTCGGAAAGCATGTGCCGTCCGCGAATATTCATCCCGCCGGTGAACGCCTCCCGGCCGTCAATGATCAGCAGCTTGCGGTGGTTGCGGAGATTGATGTAGGCGCCATGTCGAAGCGGCAGATAGCGTGCCAGACAGACCCGTGAATCGCGAAAGGCCCTGGTGGGTGAAATACGGCTGTATTTCTCTCCGAGAGCATCAATTATTACCCGTACCGTCACTCCGCGATCGGCAGCCGCCTTGAGCTGTTCGACAAACTCGCCGCCGATTCCGTCAGCATCAAAAATGTAGCTGGAGAGGTTTATGCTTTCCTGCGCACGGCGAATGGCCACCAGCATTGCAGGATAAGCATTGTCGCCGTTTTCCAGCAACAGGATGCGGTTGCCGACACGCAGCGGAGTTGCGACGACCCGGTCGGCCAGGACGCTAAGATCGCGCAGGTGTGCGGCGGCGGCCGGGAGAACAACGACTTCCCCCTCCCGCTCTTCCAGAGGATAGATTTCAGTGCCGCTGATACGGCGGCCGCTCTCCTGCCAGTTGCGGGCCCGCCGCGAGATACGGTTGATGCCCAGACACCAGTACAGAAAGGGGCCGATCAACGGCAGGGCCAGATTAAGGCTAGTCCAGACCAGCGCCGAACGTGAATCGCGCTTGAAAATCAGCGCATGGCCGGCGGCCCCCAGGGAGAGCAGGCAGCAGCTGACAACAAACAGTGCGATCAGGAGGTGGTCCAAGAATCAGCCCAGATCCACCTGGATTTCGTCACCATTCACCTGGACCGGAAATGTTGCCAGCACGAACTCCGGATGTTCGGCACATTTGCCGTCGGCCAGGTTGAAGCGGTATCCGTGCCTGGGGCATGAGATGTGGCCATCCTTGACCACTGCGCCACCCAGCGGACTTCCCTGATGCGGACATTCGTTCTCGACCGCAAAAAATGAACCCTTGATGTTTATCAGCAATATTTCTCGACCTGCAACCGTTACGACCTTTTTACCAAAGTTCGGGACTTCACTGACTCTTGCCGCAGTTTGCATCGCTCAACCTCCCTGAAAAGCATGACTGATGCATCAAACTACCTGAAAAAGCAGCCTGCCGTCAAATGGGATTCATAGCCTGCATGTTTTTTTGGCAGCATAGTTCTTTCAATGGTCCTGTATGGTTATCCCGGCTGTCCCAGCCTGTTTATGGTCCACTGCCCAGGATTGCCTGCCTAAAAAATAATCTGAAAGCGGATCTGCCCACACCCTCTGAACACGCCAAAAGAGCATAATCACAGCTAACACACTGTGTTCACTGCACTATTTTACAGTGGCACGCTCTATGCTAATCACAAGTCACAAGATGAGCAACTAATGAAGTGTAAATTGTTGTGGCCAACGACAGAACTACTCTACAGAACGTGCAGCGATGAGATCAAGGGAGCTTTCATCCAATCACCGTTCAAAATCAACGATGAAAAGGAGAGGAAAGATGAAACTCGGAAGAATTCTGGCAGCAACCTGTGCAGCACTGGCCCTGGCAAGCGGCGTGGCAATGGCAACCCCTTCAACTCAGATCTGGATTCCTTCACCCGACGTAAAAGGCTTCAAGGACATTCATATTGATGTAGACAACTACATGCGTTTTTCGCCCAAACCAGATGCAGGCCCCAATTACTACAATCTCGGACTCAGCGCCGGCGTCCTGCCTTATGAAAATATCAAGCTCGAAGTCGGAGTCGATATGCTCATGACCAGCCTTCAGGGCGACAATCAGTTTGACAACCACCCCTTCTATTTCAACGCCAAACTGGGCACACCCGAGGATGCTTTCGGCATCAAGGGCCTGCCGGCCTTCGCAATTGGCGCATACAACCTGGGAACATACGACAAACCCGAAGTTAACGGCGTTTCAACCCGCCAGAACATCGTCTACGGCCTGGCAGGAAAGACTCTTCCGGTGATCGGGCGGCTTTCGGCAGGGGGCTACATCGGCTCGGAGCGCGCGCTGGGTAAAGGCGCCAACAGCGGCATCATGGCCTCCTGGGACAGAAGCATGCCGGAAATTTCCGACAAATTGTGGCTGGCGGTGGATTACATGAGCGGCAACAACGTCAACGGAGCCCTGAGTGTCGGCGGTTCCTGGGCCTTCAGCAAAAACGTTTCGCTGATCGTTGGGACGGTATTTTTCAACCCCTTCTATAAAATTTCGGCGTCGGATCCCAGCAACGGCAGCGGCGGCAATATCAACCCCGGTGGAAAGCCGGCCTTCACCACCCAGTTGGATATCGCATTCTAGGCAGTACCC
>JACRCG010000214.1 GCA_016219145.1 Deltaproteobacteria bacterium
CGGAAGTCGAAAGACGGAAATGAAAAGGCCCGCGGGAAACCGTGGGCCTTTTGTTGTTTGCCCAGCGTAGCGAGCAAACCCGGCCTGTTGAAAGAAACAGGCGTCGCCCCGACCAGGGGGAAGACAATCCGAATCGCAAGGGCGCTGTCGGCAACGATGGGGTCTGAAGGAAGCGATAGGAAGTGAGCTGCACAGAGCGTAAGTGAACCTGATACGGCTACTCGATGCTGCGAGTTGAGTTATACTCAAAATTGTTGCCAGCTGAGTATAACTGTGGTTATACTCGATTTGCAATCTCATTGAGTATAACAGGAGGGCCATCTTGGAACGAATAGGCGGGGAAACAATGGTGTTGTACGCTGACTTGAGAGAGCGTCTCGAGGTATTTGAGGCAATGCGTGGGATTGCTCATCTCCAAGGTGAGTTCACGCGAAAGACGATTAAGGGTAAGGTCTATCATTATTTTCAAGCGACCCTGCCTACCGGCCGGACCCAGATTTATTTGGGCCCCGATAGCGAGGAAATATCTCGACTGATTAGAGTGCGACAAGAAGCCGGGAATGATGTGCAGGCAGATCAGGTGCTTCTACAGCGCCTTTCAGCTCAAATCATGGTAGGAGGCGCTCAAGCCGTGCCACCTGATATGGCTAAAGTCATCCTGAGGCTGGCCGATAGCGGGGTGTTTCGGGCTGGTGGTGTGCTGGTCGGAACAATCGCCTTCGGCATTATCGGCAACCATTGTGGCGTTATTTGGCGATCGGACGCTCGCATGACGCAGGACGTTGACATCACCGCCTGTTCCAAGTTGGCAGTGGCCGTCCCTGATCTTACCGCTGCGGTTCCGAGCACGCTCGAGTCCCTGAATATGGGGTTTTTCCCCGTGCCAAGGTTATCCCAGAAGGAACCATCTACCAGTTTTGCCGTCAGGGGGAAAACACTACGGGTCGATTTGCTTACTCCAATGAGCAAGAACAGTGAGGCTCCTGTACAGATTCGTCGGTTTGGCGCGGCTGCCACTCCTCTCCGTTTTTTGGATTACTTACTGGAGGCCCCGATCGATGCTGCGATGATCGCAGGCACACCTTGCCTGGTTCGCGTGCCTCAACCAGCACGCTATGCACTTCATAAGTTGATAATTTCCGGCGAGCGGGATGCTACTGCGGGAGAAAAGCGGCAAAAGGACCTCAAGCAGGCGCTAGCTCTTCTGTCCATGTTGCAGCAAGACCGGCCCGGCGATATTGTCCTTGCGTGGGAGGCTTTAGAGGCACGCGGATCTAGTTGGGTCAAGAAGGCTCTTTCTGGAGCCGAAGCGGCGGGAATAGATCTCATCGGTTTAGTGATATAGCTCATGACATTCAAAAGCATCAAGCATCAACTATTTCAATAGGCTGCTAGCGCGGGACAGCTTTCTTTTCGGCCCATCTCATAAAAAAGAGACCAAGGGATGCATGCCCCCTGGCCTATAACCGTCCACGACTGATCGATATCAATTAATTACAGTTTCACATCCAGTTCATTCTGGACCAGTTGCTCACGAACCTGCTTCTTCCTGATCAGCACCAGTTCGCCGCTGCGGGTTTTCATGACCGCTCCCGGCTTGCGGTGCGAATTGTAGTTTTCCGGCGACATACTCTCGGAATAGGCGCCCGTGCCGCCGATGACGACATAGTCGCCGATTTCCGGTTCTGCAATCAGCACCGGCACAATGTTGCCGTCGCCGTCCAGCCGCACCGAATCGCCGCTTTCACAGCAGCGCCCCACGATGCCGAACGATTTCAGCCCGTCTGCCGGCGTCTGGTCATACTCGCTGGACAAGAGCGTTCCGTCCTGGCGCACGATGGCAATGGGATGCTCGGAGCCGTACAAGAGCGGGCGGGTCAACAGTTCCATGCCGCCGTCAACGATGAGGAAGTTCAGCTCGTTGGTCAGCTTCTTGTCGATGATCCGGGTGACGATATGGCCCGAGTTGGCCACAACAAAGGTGCCCGGCTCGATCTCCATCTGCAGTTCGCGTCCGGTTGCCTCCTGGAACTCCTTGATCCGCTGCGTCGCATAGGCACCCAGCGACGCGATGTCGGCCTGCTTTTCCCCCGGCATCCGGGCGACCTTGAGCCCGCCGCCGAAGCTTACGGTGGTGGCATCAGGGAAATAGGTACGCACAAAGCCCAGTTCACGGTCGATGTTCTCCCGCCATTTTTCCGGGTCGCCCCCTGAACCGATATGGACATGAACCTGGGTAAAGCGCAGTCCCTGCTTGTCGGCCAGGGCCTTTACCTGCGGGACATCATTCAGGTGCACGCCGAAGCAGGAATATTCGCTGCCGGTATCGCGGGTCTGGCTTTCACCGCCGCCGGCGGCGCCCGGATGGACCCGCATGGAGAGGTCGACGTTGTTGACCCTGGCAAAGTCGGCGATCAGCTTGAACTGCGTCATGGAGCAGACGTTGTACTTCAGTCCGGCACGGATCATCTCCTCCAGTTCCACGCGCTCCTCACCGGAGGGAACCTCCTGGGTCGTCAGCATCATCCGGCTATACGGAATCCCGGCGGCAAAGGCACGGGCCGCTTCATCGAGTGACGAGCAGTCCAGATCCAGTCCCTTATTGGTGACGACCCTCAGTACGGTACGATCCGAGTTTGCCTTCATGGCGTACCGTACATGCAGACCGTACGCATTCGGCATGTTCAGCAGCTGTTCACAGCTGTTTTCTATGTATTCCTGATCATGCAGATATACCGGCGTTCCCCACTGCTGGGCTATTTTCGGGATGAGCGTTGCGTCCAGTTTGGTCGGACCAAAGTGTTTCATTGTCATGCTTTCAACCTCATGAATGTAATATGACTCCGCATGCCCCGATCCCTTCAGGGCAACGTGAAGAGGTGGACATGTCTATGTAGCATTTTCGACCGGCCTGGCGCAACATCTCTCTGGAGGTTTGTTGCATGGCGATGGAGTTACGGGGACCTTAACCATCCCGCACCTCCCGGTGCAAAATGAGCTCTCCGTTTCGATATACCTCGTAGACACGGTGCAGGGGCATGGATATCGGTTCACCGGCAGCATCGCTCAAGACCAGGGACGCATGATCGTCCGGCGGAAACAGTACGCTCTCCAACGGGACCACGATGATCCGCTCTTCGAAGCGGTCGAAGTAGCCGATGGCGAAATCTCCCCGGCCATAGTCCCGGTCCCAGCGGATACGGTTGAGCAGTTCGCGAATGGTGATCACAAACCCTCCCGTTTGCCCAGAAACGATTCAACTTTTGACAAAGTCCGGCTTTTGGATAGCCTTGAAAAGAACGGTCCGATATCTCACGAGGGAGAAAAGTCATGAAAAAAGCGGTGATGGTTCTGTTTCTGGTGCTTGCGACGGCATCATGGGGAGC
>JACRCG010000019.1 GCA_016219145.1 Deltaproteobacteria bacterium
CCGGATTCGAGAGAATCTACACAAAAACCTCAAAGGCGCCCTCCATAACATTTTTAACGACAGTCTCAATGAGGTTCTTTCCAGAACCATTGTGACTTCGTTGACAGTTTTTCTGGCTTCTGCCTCTCTGTTTCTATTTGGTGGAGAAGTTATACATGACTTTGCATTTGCCTTGCTTATTGGAGTAATTGTCGGCACATATTCGTCAACTTTTGTTGCCAGTCCGATTGTTCTGCTTCTTGAAAACCGTGCTCTGGCAAAGCAGGCTGAGGCGTTATGATCGGCCTCAAGTTTAATCCCGGGGGTGTAATGTGAAAAAAGAATCCATGCTTGTTGCAGTTGTTGCCCTGGTTGTGGGACTTCTGGGCGGCTACCTGGTATTCAGTATCAGCAATGCCGGTAAGATCCAGCAGGTAAATACGGCTATTCAACCTGGCTCAGGATCGCCAGCTGACTATACCCAACGCATTGCTCAGGCCGAGAAGATAGTGGCTCAGGACCCAAAAAATCTGAACGCATGGATATCCCTGGGTAACGATTATTTTGATACCGAGCAGGCTCAAAAATCAATCAACGCCTATGGCAAGGCGCTTGAGATCGATCCGAACAACCCTAACGTCCTGACAGACCAGGGTGTCATGTTCAGGAAAGTGGGCTGGTACGATAAGGCGCTGGTTAATTTTGAAAAGGCCCATAAAGTTGATCCAAGTCACCTGCAAAGTCTTTTTAATGCCGGAATAGTATACACAGTGGATTTGAAACAGCCGGAGAAGGCGATCCCGTACTGGAACAAATACTTGAAGATGGATTCAAACAGCCCGACCGCCCTGCAGATAAAAGGAATGATGGAACAGGCGGGCAAAGCGATGCCCCCAAGTATGAAATAAAAATATATATCCTCCGCTTTGCGGGGGATTTTTTTTATAAGAAATGCGGTGCAATATGCCCAAAAAGTGGCTTGTCAAGGATATCGATTCCGCGTCAGCAGACGCTCTCTCTAGTTGTCTCGGGCTTTTGCGGGCCACTTCCTTGATACTGACATGCCGGGGAATCGCAACCCCGGAAGATGCCCGGACATTTCTTTCACCATCATTATCAACGATGCCTGATCCATTTCTTCTCAAGGGGATGGAGGCTGCCGTATCAAGGCTGCTTGAAGCACGAAGCAGGCAGGAGACTGTCTGCATCTACGGTGATTACGATGTGGACGGGATCAGTGGAACCGCCCTGCTGGTTTCATTTCTGCGAACGGTTGGTCTGAACTGCAAGTACTTCATTCCTAACCGTTTTGATGACGGTTACGGTCTTAACCTCGATTCGCTTGAGCGGATCATAGCATCAGGGGTCTCCCTGATAGTCTCGGTTGATTGTGGAATAACCTCTGTGCAAGAAGCAGAGTACTGCAGTCAGCAAAAAGTCGACCTGATCATTGTAGACCACCACACACCCAAAGAAGTCATACCGGATGCCTGCGCTGTCATAAACCCGCTACAGCCGGGCTGCTCATATCCATTCAAGTACCCGGCCGGAGTGGGGGTCGCCTTTAACCTGCTGATTGCTCTGCGCAGCCGTTTACGGAAGAGTGGGGGCTTTGACGAAATGGCAGCTGAGCCAGACCTGCGAGAGTGGCTTGATCTGGTGGCTTTAGGCACCATTGCCGATGTTGTGCCTTTAACAGGCCAGAACCGGGTCTACACGTATTACGGACTTCAGCGGCTTTCCAGCTCCGGCAGAACCGGACTCCAGGCTCTCAAAGAGGTGGCCGGGATCAAGGGTGCAGTTACCTGCGGTCAGGTCGGATTTCGTTTGGCGCCACGTCTGAACGCTGCCGGAAGGATGGAGAGTGCGGTTCCGGGAGTTGAGCTTCTGCTTGGATCTGATGCTCAGGAAGCGGCTGCTATCGCCGATGAGCTTGATGCCGCCAACTCCGAGCGTCAGGCCATAGAGCGCCGGATGCTCGAAGAGGCCATTCAAATGGTTGAAAAGGATTGCGATTATCCGGCCTGCCGCAGTATTGTGCTGGCATCAGCCGCCTGGCACCAGGGGGTGGCCGGAATTGTGGCCTCCAGGATTGCCGAACGCTATTATCGCCCGACCATCCTGATTGCCATTGATGAGCAGGGCAAAGCCAAGGGGTCCGGGCGCAGCATCCCCGGTTTCCACCTGCTGGAGGCGTTACACGACTGTTCAGAACATCTTGAACGCTTTGGCGGTCACCAATATGCCGCCGGGGTATCGCTGAGCGCGGACAGGTTCGAAGCATTCGCCGCTTCCTTCGAAGAGAGCGCAGCCAGGATTTTCGGGGCTTCAGTGCTTGTTCCGCTTCTGGAAATTGATGCCGAACTGCGCCCGGCAGAGATCTCCAAAGCATTGACAGCAGAATTGAAACGTCTGGAACCTTTCGGAGCCGGAAATCCGGAACCGACACTGCTGATGCGCGGCCTGAAAGTAGTTGAACGCCGGATGGTTGGAGATGGACATCTGAAACTGCGTCTTTCTGCCGAAGGGTGTACCTTTAATGCCATTGCCTTCCGGCAATCGAACGTTGTGACCGATGGGTTGATTGATATTGCTTTTTTTCCGGAGATTAACGTCTGGAATAACAGTGAAACAGTGCAATTACGGATAAAAGAGATTCGCCAGGCGGAGGAGTGATGCAGCGCGACGAACGATTTGACAGTGCTGACAGGATTATAAAGGTTGGTTTCTGGGTCAATGCGCTCCTGATGGTGTTCAAACTGGCGGCCGGTTACTGGGGACACTCGGATGCGGTTTTTGCCGATGGCATTGAAAGCGCCTGCGACTTTGTCGCAATTTTTGCAACCATGATGGCGTTAAAACTTGGGCGACAGCCCTTTGACGCCAATCATCCCTACGGCCACGGCCGTGCCGAAAGCCTGGCGGCTTTGCTGGTTTCACTGGTTATTTTCGCCACCGGCGTCTGGATACTTTGGGAGTCGATTCATGCCATCATCAACCGCGATTTCAAATCGCCGGGATGGATTGCCGTGGCGGCAGCCTTTTTTACAATCGTCATCAAAGAGTGGCTTTACCGCTTTTCAGTGAAAACCGGCAAAATGCTTGAAAGCCCGGCGCTGCTGGCGATTGCCAAGGATCATCGCAAAGATGCTGTAACCTCGGTTTCAACACTGGTCGGTGTTGTCGGAGCTTTTTTCGGTTTCGGCATAATGGATCCGCTGGCCGCCGGCCTGACCTCATTTTTTATTCTGCACATCGGTTACCAGACTTTCCGTGAATCAGCTCACGATCTGATGGACGGCGCTGTTCCGACTGATTTTATCGAAGCCCTGCAGGGGCTGGCCGAAAGTGTCGAACGTGTTGAACATGTGCATGAGATGCGCGCCAGACGCTCGGGGCAGTACATGATTGTTGACTTGAAACTGGAGATGGACCCGCAGATGACAGTCAAGGAGTCACACGATGTCGCCACCAGGGTGAAAAAGCTGATATTCGAGCGGTATCCCGGGGTCGGTGACGTCATGATTCATATCAACCCGCATGACGAGGAACACGAGGATCTGATCAGGTTATGAAACTCTGGCGGCTGCTCACTTCAATTGAACTCTGTCTGATCCTGCTGTTTCTGCTCTGCGCCGCAATGGCGGCCGGATCGTTTTCGCTCTCGGGAGAATATGCCGTTGCAATCAACAGCATGCCTCTGTTTGTCTGGTTGCGTCAAGTGCCGACAGGTATTTCCTGGTGGCTGTGGCTGACTCTGGCGCTGCTGGCACTGTTGGCGCTGAATACGGTGTTGTGCGGATCGGAATCGCTCTGGTTACGCCGGGGCAGGGGAGGTGTGTGTGTCCTTCTGGCACCGCAACTGATCCATGCCGGGTTTCTGCTGATAGTGCTGGCGCACCTTTTGAGCGCCGCCGGATCGTCGCTTCAGCGGCTGGAGGTGCGCGAGGGGAGTCTGGTCACACTGCCAAACGGCGCCCGAATCGGTGTCGCCGGCATCTCGGTCAACTATTCTCCCCAAGGAGTGTTGACCGGCTTCAGCAGCCAGCTGATGACCGATCTGCAGAACTACTCTTCGCGGACGACCATCTCCCCAAATCATCCCTGGTTCTCCGGAGGCTATGGTGTCTACATCAAGCAGGCCGAAGGATATCCATATCGGCGTGCGCTGTTTGAGGTGCATTGCGAGCCAGGTGCAGGCATGGCGCTGGCCGGGTCTCTGCTGTTTACGGCTGGAAATATTCTGCTGTTGATGGTCAGATCAAAAGTGCGGGAGAATGAAGTGTCTGTGTGAGTTTGGAGCTGTTAATCATGCTGCTTGACTGTCATGGATTGAATGTTATACTGCCACCTCAAGCGGCTGGACAATCCTGAGAGACATTAGCGTGGAGGTTTTGCATGCCCGTTATAGATCGGTATCTTGAGGTCATTCAGAAACAGAGGGCAGAGGCGCTGGTTTTCTCGGTGGGGGCTTCGGTGGAGATGATCATCGCCGGCC
>JACRCG010000218.1 GCA_016219145.1 Deltaproteobacteria bacterium
ACCGTAACCGCTGCCGTCCAGATTGCCGCTGTCAAAGGGGGGCACGAGCCGGTCGTAATACTCTTCCGCCGCCAACCCCTCCGGCGCGTCATATTGTGAGGGGAGAAGCGCATCGTCCGGCAGATCGGCTATTCCGGGGTTGATCGCCAGATCGCAGACGACATCCCAGTCATGCTGATTGCGCCCCTTGCGGCGCAGCGGATGCAGATGCAGCAGATGCTTGACCAGATGCTCCAGCAGCGCCCGCTGCTGCGGCGATGACAACTGCCCAAACCTGTCCGGATCGACCGCCAGAAACGGGATGCCGTCCCGCATCGTGACTCCGGCCCCTTTGCCGTCCAGGGAGCGCTGCTCGCGGCGCAGATTGAGGATGAAGTGCCCGTAGAAGGGACGCTCCCGCAGCAGCCGTACCACGGCGTTCTCCAGCGCTGTGCCGTTCATGCCTCTTGAGAAATAGTCCGGATGGCGTCAAACACGACGCTGTCGTACTTGTCCTGGGCAATACCGGTGGCGACCTCCGGGATCTTGAGCAGCGACTTGACGAAGCCGAAGCGGAGATCGCGCGGCAACACCGCGATATAGGCCACCAGATTCTCCTCCTGCTCCGCTTCGAGAAACGGAGAATTATGCAGCGTCGCCGTCAGGTCGTTGATTGTGGCCGCCTGCACATCATCACGCTGCGCCTCGGCCTGCCCGACCACCTGCTGCCAGTTGTTCAGGATTTCGGCCGCAGTCAGCGGACGTCCCTTGCGGTCGGACAGCCAGCGCATGAAGGTTATGGCGGCTTCCGTGCCGATGATACCGGCGTAGACCTCCATTTCGAGATCACCCGGAAAGCGGCAGCTCTTGCGCAGGATGCTGACCATCTCCCAGCCCCGCTCGGTCGGCTCGACCTGCAACTCCATCGGCGCCCCCGGCCTGGCCAGCATGCCCGAATTCCCGGCCAGAAACTGCCGCACATCACCGGACAGCTCCCTTTGGGCGGCATAGCGGGCCCAGCAGTGATAGTCGCTCTCGACGAACAGCATCACCATCCGGTCGATCAGGGCGCGGTCGAGCGTGGCGACCTGATAGGTGCCGTCCGGCGGGTTGATGCTGACGATCACCTTGTGACGTTTGGAGAGATGATGGGTATGCAGGGAGCGCAGCAACCCTTCGGCGGGCGGCTCGACAAACTGGAAAATCGCCTGTAGCGTATCTTCCTGCTGAGCACGGTTCAGCTCATCACAATGAACCACGGTGGGTGGTTCGTCATCACCCGGCCACCAGGAAGGGCGCGACCAGTGCATGACATCGCCGTCGCGAAACGGAATGCCGACCAGATCCCCGACCTCCATCTGCCCCAGCCGCAACGATACGTATCTGCGTTCGATCTCCCGGCAGGCCTGGATGATCCCGGCGCTTTTCCCAACCCCGCGATGCCCGACCACACAAGGGGTCAGATCAGTTTTGGTGATGATCTCCTTGATGACTGTTTTCATCTGTTCAATGTTCATGAAGCTGCTCCGATAATTCAGGACAATAATACTCTTGTTGGATAATAACGGTAAACAGACTTGTTTTCAATACCCCTATTTAACACCTATTGCAATATGCATAATTATGCGTATAATTACGCTATGAAATATTCCTGGGATGAGACAAAGCGGCTCAAGAATCTTCAAAAACACCGTCTTGATTTTGCCGATGTTGTCAGGATATTTGACGGTCCCACGCTTACAATGCCGGACGATCGGGCTGATTACGGCGAAGCCCGTTTTATCACAATGGGACTATTGAAGACGGCAGTAGTGGTGATCGCTCATACCGAGAATGAGTCAGAAATACGAATAATTTCGATGAGAAAGGCGGAACGATATGAAACAGAAATCTTCTTCTCCTGCGCATGAAGAGTACGACGATGCTCCGATGATTACCACCGGGCGGATTGCCGGCGCTAAACACCGGATAGGCCTGGAGTCTGTAGACAAGAATACATGGAAGCAGACCGTTAACGAGCGACTTGGCAAACAGCGGGTAACAATCATGCTTGATGCTTCGATAGTAGCCTGGTTCAAGGCGGAGGCCGGAACCCGCGGCTACCAGACCCTTATCAACTCGACGCTGCATGACGCGATGCAACATAAGTCTCTGGAAAACATGCTGCGTGAGGTGGTACGGGAGGAGTTGCAGCACTATGGCCGTACGGAATGACAACAGTTGAATGCAATCGGATTGTCTGATAAGGAAACAATACAAATGGGTGTCGAAATCTATGTGGGGCAACTCTCCGGTGCGGTAACGGAGGATGAAGTGCGAAAACTGTTCTCCGTGGCCGGTACTGTTACGTCAGTCCGCCTGGTCACGGATCCGGGATCGGGTGAATTCCGGGGCTGCGGCTACGTTATCATGTCAACCGAAGAGGAAGCCGATGAAGCGGTCGGCCTGTTAAACGGCGCCTTGCTCGGAGACCGCCGGATTGCTGTAAAAGCGGTATCCAAAAAATTTGGCGGGAAAACCGGCCGGGCCGGCCGGGGTGCTTGAATCCACTTCCTGGACAGAGCTTTCCTCTTGCAGAATCTTCCTGCATTTCGTAGACTCCAGTGCATGATTACCTTTGAAACCATATCGGCAAAAGTCCGGGCCAACAAACGCATCTCCGCCGCTGAAGCAGAATTCCTGTTCAACTCCAATGAACTGCTCGAAATCGGGGAGCTGGCCGCGCTGGCCAACGAACGCAAAAACGGCCGCAACGTGCTTTTCAACGTCAACCGTCACATCAATCCGACCAACATCTGCGTCAACCGCTGCGCCTTCTGCGCCTTTTCCCGCACCGCCGGAGAAGACGGCGCTTATACCCTGGCGCTGGATGAGATCTGCCGCCGGGCCGTGGAGGCACAAGGCGAAGGCGCCACCGAGGTGCATATCGTCGGCGGACTGCACCCCGATCTGGCCTTCGAGTTCTACGAAGAAGCCCTGCGGGCTATCCGCAAGGCCGCGCCAAGCCTGCATATCAAGGCTTTCACCGCTGTTGAGATCGAATATTTTTCGCGCATAGCTTCTCTTTCGATTGAGCAGGTGCTGGAGCGCCTTAAAACCGCCGGACTGGGTTCGATGCCGGGGGGCGGGGCCGAGATACTGGTGGAGGAGGTTCGTCAGCAGATATGTCCGGAAAAGATTTCCGGCGCGCGCTGGCTGGAAATCATCCGTCTGGCGCATCTGGCCGGTTTGAAGACCAATGCCACCATGCTCTACGGCCATGTCGAAGCTCCGGCCGACCGGGTGGCGCATATGGAAATGCTGCGGACATTGCAGGACGAAACCGGCGGATTCCAGGCTTTTATCCCGCTGGCTTTCCAGCCGGAGAATTCCGATCTCAAGCTGGATGTCAAGGGCACTTCCGGGCTGGACGACCTGAAGACCCTGGCGATAGCCCGCATCTTTCTGGACAATTTCGATCACATCAAGGCTTACTGGATCATGCTGGGAGAGAAAATCGCCCAGGTATCTCTGGCTTTTGGCGTAAACGATCTGGACGGCACCGTGGTGGAGGAAAAAATCGGCCACGACGCCGGGGCCAAAAGCCCGCAGGCCCTGACCCGGGACGACATCATCCGCCTGATCAGAAAGGCCGACAAGATCCCGGTGGAGCGTGATACGCTGTACAACCTGATTCGCTGCTATTGATGCTTCAACTTTCACCAGACCTCAACTCTGCTGACGCACGCATCAACCTTGACCGACTTGTCAATTCCGGCATCGCTGCCAAACAGTTCCGGACGGACATAAAAAGTCTGCAAAGCCGCTTCAATGCCTATGTAACCGCCTGCCCGGCACCCTTTATCGCACCGGGACTGATCGTCACGCCGGAAATCCGGCGTCAGTCCGAGATATATCTGCCGATTGCCGAAATATCGAGTGTCTTCCATCGCCTGTACCGCTCTGCGCTAAGCTGTCCGCCAATCCTCTCCAGCACCCCTTTTTACATGTCCTTGAGCTGGGCCGATGCTTTCGTCACCCTGCCGCCCCGCTTCCAGCAAAGTGCCAACCCGGCCCGGCTGCTGGAAGAGTTGCTTTCGGATCGCGAACTGTTGCTGGAATTTCTGTTCGCTTCTTTTCTGCCGCAGCGCTTCTATGGCGGCTTCGGGCGCTATCCGGGGCAGATGGAGTTTATCAGGCAATGGCTGACCACTCTCCATCAGTCCCACTCCCATCCTGTGCTGAGCTGTCTGGACGCAGCCTGCGGCACCGGAGAAGACAGTTACGGTCTGGCAGCTTTGTTGATGGATACCGGCTTTGCCCCTGATCAGATCCGGATCGAGGGCTGGACCCTGGAACCGCTGGAAGTCTGGGCGGCGGTGCATCTGGGTTTTCCGCATGACCGGCGACGCGAGGCGGCATACCGCAAAGAGACAGCCTTGCTCTTTGAAAGGGAGTATCAAAGCAGCATCCACTTCCGATGCGCTGACCTGACTGAAAGCCCCCTCAATTACTCTGTCATCCCCCCTCCCCTTCAAGGGGAGGGATGGGGTGGGGATGGGGTAGATTGCAGACTTTCAGCGAGCTTCAAATACGGCCCCCCTCCCCCTCCTAACCTCCCCCTTGAAGGGGGAGGGACAAAATATTCCAGACTGGGACGTAATTTACCAAGTGGGCAGGCAAACTATGTCGACCAGTTTGACCTGATCCTCTGCAACGGCCTGCTGGGTGGACCGATCATCAATGAGCCGGCAAAGCTGGAGCAGGTGGTGTCCAACCTGGCCGGTTTACTCGCGCCGGGCGGCCTGCTGCTGGCGGCCGACAGCTTCCACGGCGGCTGGAAATCGAATCTCCGCGATACCGGACTGAAAGCACTGTTTGTGCGAATGGGGCTGAAGGATATTGATGTTGGCGAGGGTATCGGCGGCTTGAAATCTATTGGCCCGGAATGATTTTTATGCAAAATAAATGGATTTTTTGGCGGCAACATATTAACGTGCCGACAGGCGCATGAATCGTGAATCAAGTTCAGAAAGGGCATTTTATGGGACACATCATCGGTAGTCTAAACGCAGGGGAGTTGTTAAACAACGAGTTGACTGATTCATTATCCGCCATGGAGCGGGGCTATTCGCCTCTTGAAAATGCCATCAGGGCAATGGATGTCTCTGTTTGCGAGGCTTTCAGCAAATCGGGCGCTCTTGCGCCGGTTACGTTCGCGCCCGGGGACAGAACTCTCGAACCGAATCACGAGGTAGCCGAGGCCTTCCCAAATTCCATTGCAGCCTCGAAAAACATTATCCTGACGGCCGCTGAAACCATGACCAGCAAAGTGACCGGCAAGCGGATTGCGGTGCTGTTTTCGGGCGGTCCGGCCGCAGGCGGGCATAATGTGGTCGTCGGACTGAAACAGATATTGGGACCGGACAACACCCTGATGGGGGTTATCGCCGGGCCGAAGGGGCTGTTAAGGGGCAATCTGTTTGAAATAACGGACGAACATGTCAATGAGATCAGGAATACCGGTGGATTTGATTTTCTGGGCACTGATCGCACCAAGATCGAAAAACCGGATGATATCGAGAAAGTCAGAAATGTTTGCCGCGAACAGAATCTGGACGCCATTGTGATTATCGGCGGCGATGACTCCAACACCAATGCGGCGCTTCTGGCTGAAAAACTGTTCAGCGATGTAAAGGATGACGGCAGCGGCGTTCAGGTAATCGGCGTTCCCAAAACCATTGACGGCGATTTGCAGCTTGGCGATGATCTGCCGATTTCATTCGGCTTTGACACCGCCACCAAGATTTATGCCGAGAAAGTCGGCAATCTGTTGCGCGACACGGCCTCTTCACTCAAATACTGGCACTTTGTCCGCCTGATGGGACGCTCGGCCTCGCATGTGACCCTGGAAGTGGCACTTCAGACCCACCCAACCATTACGCTTATTTCCGAAGAGATCCGCGAGCGGGATATACCGCTGTCTGAAATAGTAGACATTATTGCGCAGACCATCATCGAGCGCGCCAAAAAGGATCTGAACTACGGGGTTATTCTGGTGCCGGAAGGGTTGATCGAGTTCATACCCGGCTTCACAACCATGATTGATGATTTGAACGACAAGATGGCCCAGTTTAAAGATGAGTTGAACGGGAAAAGTATCCGCGAGCAGCTGCTGTTCATGTATTCGAAGCTGACCCAGAGTCATGGCGAGCTGCTGGAGTCCCTGCCGGATTCGATCAAATACATGCTGATGGCCGATCGCGATGAACATGGCAATCTTCCAGTTTCCAGAATCGAGACCGAGGCGATGCTGAGTAACGCTGTCAAAGCGCGCATCAGTGAATTGGACGCCAATGTGAAATTCGAATCGCTGAATCACTTTTTTGGCTATGAGGCCCGCTGCGGCGCATCAAGTCTGTTCGATTCATCCTACACCTACAATCTGGGCGCAACCGCAGGTTCACTGATTCTGGACGGCCGCACCGGTTATATGGCCAGCCTGACCGTTCTGGACAAGGGCGCCAGACCGCTCGGCATACCGATCGCCAGCCTGCTGGACATCGAAATGCGCAAGGGCAAGCCGGCCAAAGTTATCGAGAAAGCGCTGGTCAAGCTGGACTCCCAGGCGTTCTTGTACCTGCAATCCCGAAGAAAGCTCTGGGCTGAATATGACTTCTCCAGCTCGCCCGGACCGGTCCAGTTCTGGGGGCCGACAGCCCGGCAAATGCCGAAAACCGTGGCGCTCAACCGGGGATACAGTTCTCTGGATTTTAAATTCTAGGAGTCTCAATCCGACTATGGTGGCATCCTTCCAGCAGCGTCTGCAAGCGCTGAATCAGGACTTTGAAACCTTTGATAACCTGCGGACCCTGCAAATCAACATGGGGAACCTCTGCAACCTGCATTGCGACCACTGTCATGTCAATGCCTCCTGCCGCGGCACGGAGGTTATGGGACCGGAGACTATCGCGCAGATTGCGCTCTTCCTCACCCGGCACCCCGGGCTTACGCTGGATATAACCGGCGGCTGCCCGGAGATGAATCCGAACTTCCGCGAATTGATCGAGCGTACCGACGGCCTGGCGGCCCACCGGCTGCTGCGAAGCAATCTGGCCATCATGGCGGAGACCGGGATGGCCTGGCTGCCGGAGTTCTGCCGGGCACATCAGCTGACCATAGTAGGGTCATTGCCCTGTTATCTGGAGGAAAACGTCGACCGGCAGCGTGGCAAGGGGGTTTACCAGCGCAGCATTCAGGTGCTGAAAACCTTGAACTCCCTGGGTTATGGAGCTGAACTGGAGCTGGATCTGGTCTACAATCCGGGCGGCGGTTTCGTGCCCGGTTCGCAGCAGGCACTGGAAGCGGCCTACAAAGCCGAGCTGTCCGGCCGTCACGGCATAGTATTCAACAATCTTTTCACGATTACAAACGCCCCCATCGGACGCTTCAGAGAGCATCTGGAGGCCGACGGGAAATACTCCGATTACCTGCGCCTTCTGGCCGAGCGCTTCAATCCGGATGCGGCCGGCAACATCATGTGCCGCACCCTGCTCAGCGTTGACTGGCAGGGGAAAATTTATAACTGCGATTTCAATCAGGCTCTGAAAATGCCGCTTACTGCGGAAGATGGGCGAGAAATAAATATTGCGGAACTTGACGGCGAAAACATGGGCGGCAAAAAGATTCTGCTTTCCCAGCACTGCTACTGCTGCACGGCCGGGGAAGGCTCCAGCTGCACCGGGGCGCTGGTGGTATAAAACAGCAGTCATTATCGCACAAAGCTCACAAAGTCACCAAGCGGATCAGATGATTATCAAAACCAATAGAGCCTCCTGCAAAAACCCTGAAAATACTCCCTACTTCCCATGACGGGAGGAGTGAAGAGACTTTTGGACTTTTGTATGGGGCACTATCGAAACATTTTTGAACTCTTTGTGTTCTTTGTGCCTTTGTGAGAGCCGGCCTCTTTATTGGATTACATATCCGCTTCACGCAGAAACTGGGCCGCATCCTCCGGCGAAGTCGGATTGATAAAGAAGCCGGTCCCCCATTCGAAACCGGCGAACTGTGTCAGACGGGGCACCAGTTCGATATGCCAGTGGTAGTCATACTCCAGTGAACTCCAATATCCGGGCTTACCCGGACGCTGATGCATCGGCGGCGCGGTGTGCAGGATGAAATTATAGGGCGCATCCCGCAGCACGGTTTTTATCCGCAGCAGCATATCCCGCATGGCCACGGCCAGTTCGGCCAGCTGGGCATCGTTCATCAGCGCAAAATCATGACTGTGCCGTTTCGGGTACAGGCGCAGCTCAAAGGGTGAGCTGGAGGCATAAGGCGCCAGAGTAACGAAGTTTGAAAACTCCTTTACCACACGGACACCCTCGCGCAGTTCAAATTCAATCACATCGCAGAATATGCAGCGTTCCTTGGTGTTGAAATATTCCCGGGCCACCTTGAGCTGGGTAGCGGCCACCGGAGGCAGCAGCGGCACTGCAATCAGCTGGCTGTGCGAATGCGACAGTGTCGCTCCGGCTCTGGTGCCGTGGTTTTTGAACAGCACCAGATAGCGAAAGCGAAAATCCCTGCGCAGGTCCAGGTAGCGCTGCCGGTAGGCGGTCAGAACGTCTGTGATCTCTCCGGCAGATAGATCCGCCATCGTCCGGTTATGATCGGGAGTTTCGATGATGACTTCGTGGGCGCCGATCCCGTTCATGACATCGTACATGCCGTAGCCGCGATTGTTCAGCTCACCCTCTACCCGCAAGGCCGGATACTTGTTCGGAATCACCCGTACACGCCAGTTGGCTGTATTAGGCATCCCGCCGGGGCGAACGGCAAAAATTTCCGGCGGTGTCTTGTCCTCATTGCCATAGCAGAACGGGCAGGCGGTCATGCCGACATGCTCATCCTCCACCTGAAAGTCACGCGGACGGCGGCCCCGCTCGGTGGCAATGATTACCCAGTGCAGCTTTATCGGATCCCAGCGCAGTTCTGACATACAGCCTCCAAAAAAGTTCAGAGTTCAAGGTTCCCGGTTCGCAGTTGAAACCTTGAACTTTGAACTTTGAACCTTGAACTTTGAACCTTGAACCTTGAACTAAATCAACCAGTTATCCAGCTCTATTTCCGGCCCCGCATAATACAACATCAGCGGCGCGTCAGCCGGCCAGCGGCCGATCTCCTCATTGTCACGCACCAGCGTGACAGACGCAAACAGTTTGCTTTTGGGAAGCGGCTTGACGGCATCCAGCGGGATGCGGACTTCGCAGGTTTTGGCGATCTTCCAGTTGCAGTGGCTGCGGGTCGGAGTCCAGACCCCGTTTTCCTTGACCTGCAACAACCCCTCATCACTTCGCATCTGAAGCTGAAGCCGGTACTCGCGATCAAAGATCAGGTGCAGGTTCAGCACGTCAGTCTCCTTCAGCAGGCGGAAAAGCTCCTGGACACCGTCGATTCTGAAAAAGAGCGAACTGTTGTTGTAGCCGTAGTAGAAGCTTTGCAGCATCCGGTCGGAAGAGTGCATGGCCGAGCCCTGGCGGGTCAGGTCGTACAGTCCGGCTGCCAGCCATTCGAAGTAATCGCTGATCCGGCCATTGATATCCGGATCTATGAAGGCCGCCGGCTCGCGGATCAGCCCGGCCGGGCTCTTCTTCTTGATCGGCTCCAGCAGTTCGCGAGGCGGTTCTTGTTCAAGCAGACGATAGATATTCATCAGATGCTGACGGAAGAGGTAGTCAAAGCGGTCGCTGTGCGGCGAAAAATGATCGTCGCCGTACCACCAGAACCAGTCGCTCCCCTCGGCGGCATACAGTGAACGGCAGATCAACTCGGCGGTGGCATCAGCGGAAGCGGTGCCGTTCGCAAGAGCTTCCGCTACCAGAGGATTGCCGGAAACAGCCGCTTGGCGGGCTTTTGCCACCAGATCCCAGGCCAGATTTTCTTCGGGATGTCCGATCCAGATCGCGTAATTGCCGTTAATCCAGGAACCGGGGTGTATGCTGTGAAGGCGACCGTCAAAACGGGTCTGCTTCAAAACCCGGGAACAGGTCGTCAGATTCAGGGTCGCCGCCTCTGCAATAGCGCGGTACATCCCGGTCAGAAAATCATAGGCATTGTCAGGATAGTATTCCCAGGCGTTCTCTCCATCCAGAATGATCGGCACCACTCGCCCTTCGCCTCCGACGCGGGCCTTGATAGCGTTCAGGCGACCGCACAGATCTCTGACAGCCCGGCCGGCATCCCATTGGGCGTAGGTGAAACCGACCAGATCGGAAAGCTGGTGGTCGCGGAAAAAGACCCCGATTTCTCCCTGACTGCCGCTGAAGCGCCAGGGCCGGTAAAGACGCTCCTTGTTGCTGCCCAGGCCGCCATCCATGCTTTTTGCCAGTATCTCTTCATCGGTGGCGATCCAGCTGATGCCGCATCCGCTTATGATCGAGAGCGCCTGATCACTCACCGAACCTTCCGAAGGCCACATGCCGTCAGGAGAGAAGCCGAAGATCCGGCGGAAATACTCTATCCCTCTCATAATCTGGGCACGGGCATCTTCCGGGTGGCAGAAACTGGCAGTGGGGAGTGCTACCTGCGGCATGGCGGTGCGGGCAGTGCGCAGATCGCACAGCAGCGGCAGGATCGGGTGGTAGTAGGGCGTGACGGACAATTCGATGCGCCCCTCTTCGTGAAGACGCTTGTAGAGAGGGATAATCGCCTGCAACAGCTCCTGCTGAGTGGCAAATAGCAGCTCCTTGTCGGCGGCGGTGTAGTTTTCACCCTTGGCAAGCAGTTCGGCAAAGAGCGGATAGCGACGACGGGCGGCTTCCCCGGTCCAGGCCAGAAAAAACCAGACCTGCAGATCCAGAATATCCTGATCGGAAAAGTGCTTGACCCGTTCCATGGAGCTGCCCGGCTTACCCTCACCGGCCATGTAGAGCAGCTCCAGATAACGCCGCGACGGTTCAATCATGCGCTGGCGGTTGGCGGAAAAGAAGTTCTCCAGCAGAAAGATGCGATCATCCCGGGAGAGATCGGCCGGAGCGGCCTTGCCCTTGATCAGGAATGGGTCCACGGCGGTCCCGGCGGCGTAGTCAAGGATCTGCTCTATCAGGGAGGGCACCAGATTGAAAACCGCCCTGGCGCCAGGCGTGTCCTCGACAATGGCCGGCATATCGAAATAGTCCTTGATGCCGTGCAGGTAGGTCCAGGGCAGCGCATATTCGTTTTTGAGCGGGTCCTTGTAGTACGGCTGATGCATGTGCCATACGATGACCACGTCGAGAGGTGTATTCATTTATGCCTCACGTACTGCTTCAATGTTCTGCGAGTCTATCACGCCGAGACAAAATTGCATACCGGACGAAGATAGCCTTAATAAACTAACAGCTGCATCCCATCAAACAAATCCAATCATTTTCTTGACAAGTTGAAGAATTTGTACCATTTTTATCGCAGGTAAGCGCAGGAAATGTAGAGGTCGCTCGTCATGAGTGGCAGCCCGCATGGGTGGGATCCTCGGTTCCTGGGACCTGAAATTTTCATAAGCCTTCGAGGTTAGATGCCTCGGGGGCTTTTGCTTTAATGGTAGCAAAATCCTCCGGCCAGAACTTCAAACCATATCCAATCGCCGTCTCTTTATGGCGATAGATGGTTTTTTTCAGATGCGGAGCATAGCCTGGCTCTGTCTCGCCATAACGGTTTACCTTGATGGCGAAATGAATACCAGACGCGACGGCATCCGCAACTTGCAGACCGGCAAGCTTGGAGTGTTCCACTGACTTAATGCGATCAGGATCAATAACTGTTGGATCAATCTGCACCTTATACGGCAGTTCTTCAGATTGTCGTTGAAGCAATCTCAGATAGTCCTTGATTTCGTCATATGACATATTGCTGCGGTTGGAAAAGATTATTTCCGCAAAACCATCTCCCTCACCTGCCCGCCGATGATCCCGGCAGAGCCAGGAGACACGCTCCAGCAGCAAGCGGGTGGCATAACGGTACAGCAGATATTTTGTATTCTGGAATTTTTCCGGTTCAGAAATAAGGGGCTTGTAGACCAGTATACTGACGGTTCGCATGGGAAGCTCGCCCACCCGGCGGATGTATGGCACACGCTGTTCATGCTTCAGATCAACGAAGTGTAGAGGAGTTTTGGGTGGTTTCCCGAATAACTCACGAACAGCTTTTAGACAGGAAACCATCTGCAAGTCTTTTTCCCGTCGTATCACCGCAGCTGAAAGCACGAACCAGCGAGAGCTTCCGCTCCCATCGGAGTTAAAAACGAAGCCTTCATCTCCGGATTCGTCAATATATACAGTAAAGCTGGACTTCATCTCTGTGCTTCCTCTTCCCCCCACACCCGCGCCAGGGTGGATAGAATCTTCTTTTCAAAGCGTGTGATCAGTTCACGGTTGGCATTGACCAGCGCCGGAAGCATTGTCGAAAAAACGCCAGCCCGCTTCTTCAAGCAGCTTATTGATCTTGATTCTTGATTTGGCCTCTTTAGCGGACACCAGTTACACCAGCTCCTTCTTCCACATCACGATCTTCTTCTGATATTCCGAGAGCAGTTTCTGGGCCGCTTTGTGGTCTTTGGCCTCGGCTACGATATGGACATAGGGTGAATACTGGTCCGGCAGCACCAGCACCCAGTCCTCGCCGAACTGTACCTTGATGCCGTCAATAAAGGTGGCATCCTTCTCCAGGCTGTCCTCGCTCATCTTGCGCATGATGCCCCCCTTCATCTCCCAGGGGCATGGCAGGTCTGCCTGCAGAAAGGCGCGCTGCGGAACCGCAGCCAGCCCGTGCGAAAGCGGTATCCCGCAAAGCGCAGCCATTTCCATGAGCTTGGCAATCGTGAACATGCCGTCGAAGGCGGCCTGGAAACGGGTGAAAGCAAAGCGGCCATCGGTGGTGCCGGTCAAAACGATCTCGGATGAAGAGGCCGCCTCCAGCATGGCCCGGTCGGAGCTTTTGGTGCGGGTCACCTGACAGCGTTTCAATTCCGCCATCTGCTCGATGGTTGAAGGCGCCTGAACCGGAACGGCAATCGCACCTTTCTGGCCGGACTGCATCAGCAGAGCCACCACGAGGGAGAGCAATTCCACCCCGCTGTATATCCGCCCGGATTCATCAACCAGCGTAATCCCTTCTGCACTGGGATCAAGCCAGAAACCGGCCTGGGCGTTCAGCGAGGAAACTATCGTGGCAAGCTGGGAAAGCGCCTCTTCCTTCAGCTTGGCCTGCACTCCGCGACCCTCGTCAACATAGGCGTTCAGGGCGATGACCGAAAATCCGAGTTCGTTCAGCAGCTGTGGCAGCGTCTGGCTGGCCGGGGAAAAACTGAAATCGACAACAACGGTGTAGGCCGCTTTCTTGAGCAGCTCGCGGTCAAGCGCCCGCAGGAAACCTTCGCGGTAGAAATCGCCCACGTTGTTGATGTCGGTGATAACACCCGGTTCGGTATGGTGTGCCCGCCGGAAATTTTCCTTAAAAAAGGTGCGTTCGACGTTTTTACCCATGCTGCTGGAAAAATCGAGGCCGTCACCATCCAGAAAGACGATCTCGAGCGAGGCGGGATCATCCTGGGCCTGCCGGAAATGCACCCCGCCCACTTCGCCGAAGGTCTTGAGCTTGTAGCGTAACAACGGCAGCGAGGTCATCTTCATGTCGCGCACATTGATGCCGGCCGAGAGCAGACCCCCCACGAAGCAGCGTTTAAGCATGCGGGACGAGGGATTGGAATCACGTCCTCCCAGCACATAGCTCCCTTTGGGCAGCGAGGTGCCGTAAGCGCACCCCAGTTTGGCCACAAACTCCGGCGTCAGCTCCATGTTCGAGAGCCCCTTGAT
>JACRCG010000219.1 GCA_016219145.1 Deltaproteobacteria bacterium
TGGCGGCATGCAGCTCGTCGATCTCTTTTGCGGCCTGGTCAAGCTTGCCGCTGTACTCGCGCAGTTTGGCTTCAGCGGCATCGCGTCCGGCTTCGGCATCTTTGAGGCTCTTCTCGATCTCAGTCTGACGTGCGGCCAGCGAGCCTTTGACATCAGCTTTTTTCAAAGCGAACCAGAGGATTCCTACCAGTACGGCAAAATTGAGTATACGCCAGCCAAGGTCCTTAAGCTGGGCACCCTTGTCGGCAGCGTGTGCGCCACCACCACCTTCGGAGGCAAAGCCGATACTGGCAAAAAGGATGATAACGGCAACGTACAGAAGAGAGAGAGCGATTTTCTTGGTTCTATCAGATACCATCAACATGACTACAGGCTCCTCCCGAGGATTTTCTCACAGATATCTCCGGACAGTGCTTCGGCTTGTTTTCTGAGGAGTTCGCGTGCCTCGGAAGCTTCTTTGGCTACCCTGCTGCGGATCGAGGAGAGGGAGTCAAATGCTTCATTGCGAGCTTTCTCCAGAACTGCTGTTTCTTCGAGTTGGGCCTGCTTGAGGGCATCGGCACGGCGGGCGCCCGCTTCGGTTTTGGCTTCACGCAGGCGGGCCTCATACTGAGCCATCTTGGCCTGAACTTCCTCATCGACCGAAACGGCCTTGTCGCGGGCCGAGTCGATCACCTGACGGCGGTCGGCCAGCACCTTGCGAATGGGCTTGTACAGGAATATGTTGAGGACCAGGACGAGTATCCCGAAGTTGATCAGCTGGACTACAAACGCTAAATTGAGTTCTATCACGACCTACCCCTTGCAGGCATGCTGAGTTGTATACTGTGTCCCAGATTCGGGCGCAAAACAGAGGCTAAATACCACAATAATCAAAAGGCTGTCAAGAGAATTGAATCGGTGGAGATATTTATTTTAGGTGGTTCCGGACAAAATCATAATAACACGGAGCAACGAAGCAACGGAGGAAAACTAGAGAAAATCAAAATCGATCATTGGATAAAACAAAGGCATAAAATCCTTTTCAGGTTAATCTGTTAAAAGACCATTGCCGTTCGGCCGGTTTTTGACTTTGATGTACTCAGTTGCTCCGTTGCTCTGTGTTATTCAAAGAGGTTCAAATATCCAACAGATCAACTATTCTCGTCAATTCATCCGAGTCGCTGAAATGAATTTCCAACCGGCCGCCCTTTGCGCCAACTTTGCGGATGGAAACTCGGGACTGAAAGCGTTTCTGAAGCTGTTCCTCCAGAGCTGTTATTAACAGGTCCGGCTGTTGAAGGCGCTTGGCCGGGACCGGGTGCGGATCATTCTTCAGGCGTCGCACCAGATCTTCTGTAGCCCTGACACTCAACTGCCGATGCAGTATTTCGTGACGGGCCTTGTTGATCAGATCAACGCTTTCAAGGGCCAGAAGTGCCCTGGCGTGACCCATCGAAAGTTTTTCTTCAACTATATCGCGCTGGATTTCTTCCGGCAGCTTGAGCAGGCGCAGGGAGTTTGTTACGGTTGTGCGGTTTTTTCCGACCCGCCTGGCCACATCCTCCTGAGAAATACTGAAATGCTCGACCAGTGAGCGGTAGGCCTGCGCTTCCTCAATTGCGTTCAGATCCTGGCGTTGAATGTTCTCAATCAGCGCCAGCTCCATGATCGCGTCCGGCGTCGCTTCCCTGATTACGACCGGAATCTCGTGAAGTCCGGCTTTCTGGGATGCGCGCCAGCGCCTCTCGCCGGCTATGATCTCATAGTGGTCGTCCTTTCTGGTCACGACCAGCGGCTGAATGATCCCTTTTTCGCGGATTGAGGCCGCCAGCTCTTCCAGCTTTTCCGGCGCGAAATGTTTGCGCGGCTGATTGCGGTTGGGGCGAATTTTTTCAATCGGACAGATAAAGTAGTTTTTAGACTCGTCAACAGTTTCGCTTACCTGCAACAACGCCGCCATCCCTTTGCCGAGGCCCCCTTTTTTAAGCATGCAGCGTCTCCTTCAGGATGATCTCGCGGGCCAGTTGCAGATAACTGACAGCGCCGCGTGAGGTGATATCGTAATACATGATCGGCTTGCCATGGCTGGGCGCTTCCGCCAGCCGCACATTGCGCGGGATTACAGCTTCGAAAACCTGGCCGGGGAAGTGTGTCCTGATCTCGGTTGCCACCTCTTTTCCCAGGTTACCACGGGCATCGAACATGGTCAGCAGAATCCCTTCAATCTTCAGTAGCGGATTAAGATTCTTCTGTATCAGTCGGATGGTCTGCAATATCTGCGAAAGTCCCTCCATGGCGTAATATTCACATTGCAGCGGGATCAGCACCGAGTCGGCTGCTGTCATGGCATTGATCGTCAGCAGGTTAAGTGACGGCGGGCAGTCGATTATGATGTAGCGATACTGCTCGGATAGTGCCGCCAGGGCGTACTTTAGTTTCTGCTCGCGTCCGGACTGGGTTGCCAGTTCAAGCTCGGAGCCGGTCAGGTCGGCATTGGAGGGGATAATATGCAAAAAAGGAACGCCGGTGTCGACAATCAGGCTTTTGGCGTCAGCCTCATTGATCAGCAGATCGTAAATTGTGTGCCTGAGGTCGGACTTGTCAACTCCGACCCCGCTGGTGGCGTTCCCCTGCGGGTCGATATCCACCAGTAGCGTCGGCCTTTCGGCCGCCGCCAGAGAGGCGGCCAGGTTGATGGCGGTATGCAGCAATAATGCCGTCTTTGAACTTCAAAAACCGTTTTTCAGCCATACCTTCATTTACTAAAATCGAATTTCCAAAA
>JACRCG010000220.1 GCA_016219145.1 Deltaproteobacteria bacterium
CAAGATCGCCGAGGCCGGCAAAGGGCTCGTCAAGGAGGAGTAATCGCGGTTTGAGCGACAGGGCGACCGCTATTTCCAGTTTCCTCTTGTCGCCGTATGAAAGCTCTGAAGTCATCAGTCCCGCCTTCTCTTCTATCCCCATTGTCGTCAGCGCCTCTTTACAGGTTTCGACGAGAGATGAGTGGTGGGCATCTGCAAAGAAAAAGCCGCTTTGGGACTCCTGCTTTTCACGAAACCGCACCACTGACAGTATGAGGTTGTCCAGAACGGTAAGGGAGTCAAACACGGAAACGAGTTGAAATGTCCGCGCCATCCCCAGCATTACCCGCCTGTGGGGAGGAATACCGGTAACATCCTTGCCGTCGTAAAATATGGTGCCGCAGTTGGGGGGAAACATGCCGGTAAGGAGGTTGAAAAAGGTAGTCTTACCGGCGCCGTTGGGTCCTATGATACCGACAGCCTCCCCCTCCTTCATGGAGAAGTCCACGTTGTTCACGGCAACCAGTTCGTTGAACTTAATCGTGACCCCTTTTGTCTCAATAATGTTACTTTTTTCCATACACCCTCTTTCCGCCGGGGCTGGGGGCGGGACACCTTACCCCGCCCCTGAACTCAATCAGTACCCTGATGTGGAGAGCGCCGGCAGATAATCTTCACCCGTATAGGCGCCGATGATCTTTACCAGGTCCCACTTGTCCTTTCTCTCCTTCGCCCCTTTGCCGAGTACAACGTAAGCGCCGTACTTGAAAAGTGGCTGATGATCAGCTCTCCATATTCCCTGCCCTTTCATCGAATCGAACTTCGGACTGGCCATGAGAGCCTTCGCCATAGCCTTGCCGTCCGTGGACTTTGCAAGTTCCATGGCCCTTACAGCTTCCATGACACCTTCGTAGGCCATTGCAGAATATGGATCGGGAGGGTAATTGTACTCTTTGGTAAATCTTTTCGTGAAAGCATCTGACGCTTTCACAATTGCCGCATCCTGAAAACCCTTCATGTCGTGGTACCAGGACATCAAGGAATAGACACCTTCGAGAGCCTCTGGCGGTACGCCGCTACCAAAGGAATTAGTCATCCAGTCAAACCATATCTTGCTCTTTTTCTTGAGACCGGTTTCATAGGTCTGTTTGAGTACATTCACAGCGTCTACACCCCAATGGGCCAGCATCACGATATCCGGTTTCTTCTCTCCGATCTTCGTCAGATAGGAGGTGTAATCGCTCGTGCCGACCGGTGATTCAACGTACTCCACCTTGATTCCGCGCTTATCGAAGGCAGCCTTGGCTCCCGCCCACTGGTCACGGCCAAAGGCGTAGGCCGGGCCGAAGAACACGATGTTCTTATATCCCAGTTTATCTGCAATGTAGGCTGCGCCGGCATATCCGATCGAGTAGGCAGCCCCGTGAATGGCGAACGTTGTTTCAGCCATTTCGCTCTTTTGAAACATGTTTATGGCAACCACATTCACCGGGAAATAGGCCACAGGTGTCTTTTTCACCTCTTTGTTCAAAGCCGCTGAAATCGGTGCGAAGGTCTGCCCAACTATGACATCGACCTTGCTCTCTTCCACGAGTTCCCTGAATCTCCGGATTGCAACATCAGGCTTTGATTCATCATCCTTTACCAAAGCTTCGATGGGAACCTTCTTGTTTCCGAACTTAACTCCGCCAGCCGCGTTAATCTCCTTGATGGCAAGCTTTGCGCCGTCAAGCTGCAACGGGCCGATTGGAGATGCCGCGCCGGTCAAACCAAACATGAGGCCGATTTTCACCTTGTCAGGAGTCGCTGCCGACGCCTGGCCGGGTGTAAGAAAACAAGCTATGATCATACAAAAAACTACAAGACCTAAAATTGACTTCCTGTTCATTGCAAATCCTCCTTTCACAACCGTAAATAACTCGTTGCTCCGCCAAATGCGGACTCCGGTCCTAGCTGCTCTGCTATTTTCCGTGATCACTTCCGTTAAAGACTTAAGCAGTCAGGCTCTTCTTGCCGTCCCCGTTCTCCACCTGCACCTCCTCCCATTCGTCGGGATTCATGTTTTGTTTTATCTGCTCGATCATCTCACGATTATGATTCCGGAATGCCGCTTCAGCCTTGTCCGCATCTCTCTCCTGAAAGGCCGCCAGTATCTCCATATGATCTTCCAGAAGTCTCGAAAGTATGGGGCTGACCTGTAAGGCAATGGGGCGCATCTTGTTTTTCACGGCTCCCAGTATTTCAAGAAGGGTCCGGTTTCCGCTCAATTCGTAAACAAGTGCATGAAATTCATAATCGAGCCGGGAATAACCCACCAAATCTTCATTCTCCACCATCTTACGCTGGTCATCTATGAGCTTGGCCATCTTCTTGAGCACCCGCTCATTTACCTTCGGGACGGCATATCTGGCGGCAAGCCCCTCCAATGCTTCCCTGACGACATAGAGTTCAATTGCCACCTTCGGAGTCAGGGCCGACATAAAAACGCCACGGTTGGGTATGTTCTCAAGGAGCCCCTCCTGTATGAGCCTATGAACAGCCTCCCATACAGGGGTGCGGCTCGCGCCAACTTCTTTGGCGATCTGCTCAACGTTGATGCGGGCTCCGGGACTGAAACGGTAATCCGCTATCATGTCTTTCAGAATGTCATACACCTGGTGACTTAGTCTTTGTTTGTTTACTTTTATCATGGAAGAAGTTTTAGCGACTAACGAATGGAATGTCAAGAGGTTTCGTGAAATATATTTCGTATTTCATGAAATATATTGGCAGTGGATTAGTATAAAACTTAGGAAAACAGACAGTGAACATTCACCTAAAACGCAAACGCCCCACCAGAAATTCCTGGTGAGGCGTTGATAAAAATTATTGCCGATTGGCTGGCAGGTAGCAACCAAGTCAGCTAGCCGTAGCTAAGAGCTAAGTATCGCATCCTAACATCCACAGCCGCAATTATGGCAGACTTTTCTGAATTCACTGGAAGGTGCGACAGTCTCCGGGGCAAACGCAACCCGCCTGACAGCGGTTCTGATATCCTCCATAATATCCAGGTGTTCACTCTTGCCGATGATATGCCCGATGCACTGGTTGGAGTGACCATCATCCGGAGAAGAAATTTTTACAACATTCAAAAGGTCGGCATAACTGTTTATCTTGATTACCGCATCCCGGTTGCGCAGCAGAGTAAGAGTGATGCCCAGCTTTTTCATCTCTCTGGTCAGGGTTGTACAGAAATCATGAAAAATTTCACCGTCAAAATCAAAGAACCACTCTCTCCGGCAATGTTCCTGATCGAAAACAGTCATGCTAATCTGCTTCATTTTTCTGCACGCCATCATTTGTCTCTGCTCAATTTCATGGTTTTGCCGGACATATTGCGTCCCAGGCCACAAATCCGTCTCCGCTGATATTAAGGAAGTTCTCGATCCGCCCCTTGTAGAAGTCGGTTTGGCCGGTTTCCTCAAGCAGATAGGCCAATTCATCGGCCGAAACAAGATGGAGACGATGCAGAAAGCGGTACAGTTCTGCGATGGCCGTTAAATGCCGCTCCAGGATCTCCATTTCCGGATCAAGGGTATGGGTTATAAACCAGGAGGCGGCAAATTTCCTGACTATGCCCGGCTGCGGGCGGACCAGATTCTGGCAGGCAAAGTCCAGCAGATAGTCACGGACATACAGATCAGCAGCAAAAGCCAGCTCTGAAGCCCGCTCGGCCGGAAGCCCCTGCTGCTGCAGGTACAGGTAGAAATGCCTGAGAACCTGCTGGCAGCGCTGGTCCACCAGCAACTCTTCTTCAAGGTTGGCAAATTCAAAATCATCATGCTCAAAGACAATTTCAGGATGGTGCGATTGCGGCATTATTGCCCCCCCTCAGGCCGGATTCAGATCAAGAAGATCTTTATGGACAAAGCGCCCCTTCTTCTGGATCAGGACGTCATCGAAGCGGATTTCCCCGTCAGCCAGGATTCGCACCAGATCCCAATGCACCGCCGAACGATTGCCGTTGTCACACTCGTCATACGCCTGACCGGGTGTAAAGTGGATTGAACCGAAGATTTTTTCGTCAAATAGGATATTGCGCATCGGCTGCCTGATGCCCGGATTGACCCCGATGGCGAATTCGCCTACATAGCGGGCCCCTTCGTCGGTATCCAGAATCTTGTTGAGCGCTGCGCTCATCCCGGCATCGGCGGATGCCTTCACAATCTTTCCGTTCACAAATTCAAAGCGGACGCCGTTGTATTCTTTCCCCTGATAGATACTGGGGCAGTTATAGGCGATATGCCCCTGGACGGAATCCCTGACCGGGGCTGTGAAGACCTCGCCGTCCGGCATGTTGTAGCGCCCGTCGCACTTGATGCCGGGCAGCCCCTCGATACTGAAACGAAGATCGGTGTCCGGCGCAAGGATCTGTACCTGAGAGGTCTTGTCCATCAGCTTTTTGAGCTTGTCCTGTTTTCTGGATTCCGCCTTCCAGTCGATGCAGCAGGCCGAGAAGAGATAATCCTCGTATTCGTCAAGGCTCATTCTGGCTTCCTGAGCCGAAGCATGGGTCGGATAGCGGGTCACGCACCAGCGGGTATGCTTGACGCGCTGGTCGATCAGCGGCTTGGTGACCTTCTGATAGGCCACCATGGCCTCCTGACGGGCGTTGGCCATCACCATCGAATTATTCCCGGCGGAGATGCCGATATACACCGTCAGAGTTTTATAGAAGTCCAGTTTGTGCTGGGGAAAGTGGTCCAACTGCTGTTTGTTGGCCAGATTGTAGAAGTTGCGGTCGATCTCCGGTACGGAGAAGGTGTACTCGACATATTTTGCTCCGCGTTTCAGGCAGAGGGCATACAGCTCTTTGACCAGCGGCATGGCTTCAAGACCGGCGGCATTGATCAGCACCACATCACCTTTTTTGACCCTGGTCGAGTAATCGACAAGAATCTCGGCAAACTGTTTTATTCTGGGATCGTTCATTTCGGTTCCTTTTTGCGTTTATAAAAGCTGGGCGATCACAAGGATACGCCCCTACGATCATGCGCTTACCTCATCATCCATCTGGTGACGCCCAGCACCAGACCGCTCTGCGGACCGGCCAGCAGATGCACGCCAACCTTCAGCAGCGGTGAGATCACATAAGAGAAGATATTGGTGAAGAACACCAGCAGGATGATGATGATCATGCCGTACGGTTCCATGCGAGCCAGGGCGGAAGCCTGGCGATACGGCAGCAGACCTACCAGCACCCTGCCGCCGTCCAGCGGCGGCATCGGGATCATGTTGAAGATTGCCAAGAGCAGGTTGATATAAACCGAAAATGCCAGCATCATCACGACCGGCTCAATCAGCACCAGCATTGGAGAATTTGATCCGGCAGGGTTTCCGTATGCCATCAGAGCGCGCAGCAGAAAAGCTGAAACTGTCGCCAGGATCAGGTTGGTAATCGGGCCGGCAGCGGCCACCCGGATCATATCCTGTCTGGGGTTGCGCAGGTTTTCGAAGACCACCGGCACAGGCTTGGCCCAGCCGATACCAACAATGAAGATCATCAGGGTGCCGAAAATATCGATGTGCTTGAGCGGATTAAGCGTCAGCCGCCCCATCATCTTGGCGGTCGGGTCGCCATAGCGCCAGGCCACATATCCGTGCGACACCTCATGGCAGACAATTGCCAGCATTCCCGGCACCAGCATTACAGAAAGCTTGAGGAGAAAGTCCTCCATAACTATCCTTTTGACTTCAGCATCAGTGAGATAAACCGCCAGACTTTCTACCAGACTGGAACAGTAATGTCAATTTATGGCGGCTTAAATAAGGAAAGGCGGGATCGCTCCCGCCTTTCATGAACTGCTTTGCAAATTATTGGATTAAATATCGTAGTACAGTTCAAACTCAAGCGGAACCGGACGCATGCGAACCGGGTTGACTTCGGCTTCCGTCTTGTACTCAATCCACTTCTCAATTACGTCAGGGGTGAATACGTCGCCCTTCAGCAGGAACTCGTGGTCATCCTTGAGAGCCTGCAGAGCTTCTTCCAGACTGCCTGGTGCGGACGGAATGTCTTTCAGCTCCTCTGGTGACAGACCGTAAATGTCCTTGTCCAGCGGCTGGCCCGGATCAATCTTGTTCTCGACGCCGTCAAGACCGGCCATCAACATGGCGGCAAAAGCAAGGTAACCGTTGCAGGAAGGGTCTGGCGTACGGTATTCAACGCGTTTGGCCTTCGGATTGGTGGACATCATCGGAATACGAAGAGCGGCGGAACGGTTGCGGCTGGAATAAGCCATGTTCACCGGGGCTTCAAAACCGGGCACCAGGCGCTTGTAGCTGTTGGTAGTCGGGTTGGTAATCGCACAGAGTGCCTTGGCGTGCTTGATGATGCCGCCGATGTACCAGAGAGCCATCTGGGAAAGTCCGCCGTATTTATCACCGGCAAACAGGTTCTGGCCGTCTTTCCAGATCGACTGATGACAATGCATGCCGGAACCGTTATCGCCGTAAAGCGGCTTGGGCATGAAGGTTACGGTCTTGTTGTTGCGATAGGCTACATTCTTGATGACATACTTGAACCACTGCAGCTGATCGGCCATGTCAACCAGCGAGGAGAAGCGCATATCGATTTCGGCCTGGCCGCCGGTGGCGACTTCGTGGTGCTGGCACTCAACACGGATGCCGACATTCTGAAGCTCCATCACCATTTCGTTGCGCAGGTCGTTCTGGGAGTCAACCGGCGAACAGGGGAAGTAACCTTCCTTGTGACGGGGCTTGTATCCCAGGTTGGGGAACTCTTCACGACCGGAGTTCCAGGTGCCCTCTGACGAATCAACTGCGTAGAAAGACTGGTTGGCAGTGGATGAGTAGCGAACGTCATCAAAGATGAAGAACTCTGCTTCAGGGCCAAAATAAGCGGTGTCGCCGATGCCGGTTGACTTGAGGTACATTTCGGCTTTTTTGGCTATGTTACGCGGATCGCGGGTGTAGTCTTCCTTGGTGATCGGATCAAAAATATCACAGATCAGCGACAGAGTCGGAACAGCGATGAAAGGGTCCATCTTGGCGGTAGAGGGATCAGGAAGCAGGATCATGTCGGAGGCGTGAATCGGCTGCCAGCCGCGAATTGAAGAACCGTCAAAGCCCTGACCCTCTTCAAAGGTGTCCTCACCAAATTCGGTGATCGGCACTGAAACGTGCTGCCAGGTTCCAACAAAATCCATGAATTTGTAATCTACCATCTTCGCGCCGTTTTCAGCGGCAAACTCTACTACTTGCTTCGGGGTCATCTCTTGCTCCTTTCGTGGGTGTATAAATAATTACTACAGTGCATCTTCACCGGTTTCACCAGTTCTTATACGAATCACAGCTTCAACATTGGTAACAAAAATCTTTCCGTCTCCAATACGACCGGTCTTGGCTGATTTTTCAATCGCCTCGACAACTTTGGGCAGAAGGGAATCGGAAACAATAATCTCAATCTTGATCTTGGGGATGAAGTCAACAACATACTCCGCACCGCGATAAAGCTCGGTGTGCCCCTTCTGACGGCCAAATCCTTTTACTTCGCTGATGGTAATGCCTTGAATTCCGATCTCATTCAGGGATTCCTTGACCTCATCCAGCTTGAACGGTTTTATGATTGCCTCGACTTTTTTCACAGCGAGTCCCTCCGTGCGTAAGTTGCGTGTGACTGGGTTATATGGGTTATGAAACAAAAAACAAGTAACAGGTACCGGCACAATCGGATGTTATGGATGCAAGCTCCCTGCCAACCACCAAAACATAAATATTTTAATTATTACATATAGTTATCAAAGCACGTACAAATCCGCAACTAAAATTGTCACCGGCAATGCCTAACTAACAGACACAGCCATAATCAATTGTTCACAATTTGTGCAGATGCTACGACTGGGCCGGGTTGGAATATGATGAATTGAACTATTTTTCCTGATGCTGTATAAATCAGTAATCGGATTTAAATAACAGAAAACGGCATGGACGACAAGCACTAATGACCAGAACCGAAAAATCATTCTCAACACTTTTCCGCAGAATCCTGCTGACGGTTTTTCCGGCACTGACAGCGCTGACAGGCCTGCACGCATCTCATGCGGTCGCTGACATTTACCGGTTTGTAACTGTCGATGGTGTCGAGACATTTACTGACGCCCCTGTTAACAGGGATGCCAAAGTCGTAATGAAAGATCGCGCAGCACCTGCTGCAAAGAAACAGAAAAAATCAAAGCCGGAAAAAATTCACGAGATTTCTCTGGATGAAATTGTCGAAAAATCCGTGCACGCCTCGCTTCAATCTCAAGACCGGACGCCGCGTTTTTTTGAACCGCGTTTGCCGCTTGTGGGCGGCAGCATCACATCCGGAGTCGGCATGCGCATTGACCCAATTGACGGCAAATGGCGCCACCATAACGGAATCGATATCGCCATACCGGAAGGAACACCAGTTACACCGGCAGCCCCTGGCGTTGTAGTCTACAGCGGATTGAGATCCGGCTACGGCAACACCGTTCTTGTAGAACATGACAATGGCCTGATCACGCTTTATGGTCATAACAGCAGGCTGCTGGCGATTAACGGCCAACAGGTGGACGCCGACACACCGGTCGCCCTCTCCGGCAACACCGGGCGTTCGACCGGACCGCATCTGCATTTTGAAGCCTGGCAGGCCGGCGTGAACGTGACACCTAATTTCATGCCCGGCAACACCGCGCAGCTGCCAAAAATACAGTTGGCTTCCGCCAGAACCAGAGCGCAGTTCCGCAAGGAGATTCTGGCGGACGGATCGGTGCTTTTCACCAACCTGCCGGCCTCGCTCCCCTGATGCTGGATCAGATTTGCAAATACACTGCCAAGATGCTTGAGGACAGGTCGGCCGATCATGCCCTGATCGCTTTCGCCGCCCAGGACGATGTCATGATATCCCAAGGCGAGAAGAGCCTGGCGGCTCTGGCAACCGGCATCCTGTCGCGCCTGAATTGTCTGGCTTTGGTCGCTGCCCGCCCCTCACTCCCTTTTGCCGATTTCCTGATACAACGAGCCAGCAGTGAAGAGCATGAAATCATACCGCGCGACACTGAAACGCGCACCTTTCTGCACGATATTCCGATACTGCGGCTGTCCGAACTTGCAACAGACCCGGCCACAGCCATTGCCAGGCTGCTAGGCAACCGCAAAGGCATCGTCGTTGAAGGGATCGGCATCATAGCAAACGGCGCCCTGACGGTAGAACAGGCTTACATCAACTGGTCATCGGTGTTTCATTCAACATACATCAAATACCTGGAGGACGTTCTGGAGAACGGCTTTCTGCTGCCGGGCGAGGCACAGACCTTCAGCAATTTCCGTCACAAATGGCTTCTGCCGCTTTCTGCCGATGGTCTTGCATTCAGGCGAGGCCCGATCAACGACAAGGCTCAGATTCTGGACGAAATCGACCGGGTCGGGCGCTACACCGTTCAGCGCGGCCTGGTGGATTCATTCTTCGGAAATATTTCTTACTCTGACGGCAATCTGATTTATATCTCCCAGACCGCTTCCAGCCTGGACGAATTGCCCGGCTGCATCGACCCGGTCCCTTTTGAGAACAGCTCCACCGTCGGCATAACCGCCTCCAGCGAACTGGTGGCTCATCGCAGCATTTTTGAAACCACCGGATGCCGCGCCATCCTGCATGGCCATCCGCGCTTTGCGGTAGTAATGAGTATGTTGTGCGAGGAAAAGAAAGATTGTCCTGTTACGGATTGCTGGAAGGATTGCCGCAAAGTGCGATTTTATAACGGCACACCGGTTGTTGCCGGAGAAATCGGCGCAGGGGGGATTGCCAAAAACGTTCCTCCGGTGATCGGTGCGTCCGGGCGGGCAATCGTGTATGGCCACGGTGTTTTCAGCACCGGAATGTCCGATTTCCAGGAAGCCTTTCAGTCGCTGGTTGATGTTGAAAACTGGTGCAGAGACGAGTATTTCCGCCGGTTTGATGAGAAGTATTCCTTGAATCAGCTCCCTTAGTCCGTTGCAGCAGATCGTAAGATCAGTTTTTTATTGCGATTTTTGAGCAATTGATAGTATTACCCACATATTAACTCAACAATGCCTGCTGTCTATGCTGCACGCCATTCAAAGCCATACCGCAGAATGGAGACGCCGTGCCCGAAGAGCTTGTCAATCAGAACTTCCAGACACTTCTTGCCAGAGCGGTTGCAACCGTCGCCGGAGAGCTGAATATCGCCTCACGTAACTGGTCCGCCTACCCACCAGGCCACCCGGTAGTTGAAACTTCACTCCAGAAACTCCTGCTCGCTATATTAAACCTGCTGCAACTACAGTCACCGGTTCAGATCGGCATTACCCGTGACGGCCTGCTTCTGGGCGCAGATTTCGCCGAAAAGGGAAATGCTGTCTGCCGCATTATCGCAACAGCATTCTTTGAGCGCGGAGCAGGTACACTGCTGTTCCGGCAGGCACCCGGGCGAGAAGAGCTGCAAACGCTGCTGCGCGTGATGGGCATGAAGCGCGAACATATCCAGGCTGAAGGCGGAATTGAAAAGATATTTGAAACTTCCGGCGTAACTTCCATGGAGGTGCGTGGAATACGCTACGACCGCTTCAGCGGGACGGAAGAAGCTGTTATCAGCAGCGACAGAGAGGTGGGCTCCGCCGCTGACTCTGGCAATGTGTGGGAGCGCTTTGTCCGCATTATGATGCAGGGGGAACTAGGTCTTTCCAGTATGGATGATAGCGGAGAATTTCGTCCCGAAGTTCTGGCTGCGGCCCTGAATGCCCGTTTTGCCCAACGTATGGGAACCGGAGGCGGACTTTCCTCCAACACCATCAGAAACTCCATCGATCTGATGCGCGAATTGTTGAGCGAAAAAAATACTTCGGCGGCAGGCACAGATAATCAGCAGGCGTCATCAGATATTACCGAATTACCCAGACAGTCCGGCCTGCATGCCTTTATTGCAGCCCTTGACCCTACCCTGCGCCGACAAATCCTGGACGGTTTCTGTGAGACCGGGGACGCTACCGACGACAGTGCGGCTGAACTGTTATTTCGTCAGCTTGGACCGGCCATGATGCAGGACACCTACGCCAGGGCGGAGGAGTATTCCGCTGCTCCTCCGCTGTTGCAGGGCATTCTCCGTAAACTGCTCCCTCACATGCTGAGCACATACGAAACGGCCACCGCGCAGGACGAGATCCGCGACAAGGTGCGCACGCTGCTGCAGGAGCACAATCAGGAAGCATATATACCTGATGATTATCTGCTGGGGCTGAAGGATCTGCTGGCAGATAATCCGCTGCCGCAAATTGAAAAGAATGCACTGCGGGAGCTGCTGTCCAGCGTTGAACCGGCTGCCATCGAAATTCGCGGCAGCGAGATCATCATGCAGCTGGTGATTACCGACCCTGACGGCGAGGACGCTCAGGAGCTGATCCAGAACCTGACAGACCTGTGCAGCAACTTTCTGGAGCTGGGTGATTACGGCCAGGTTCTGATCATACTCAGGCAGGCCGCTGATCCGGCCCTGGCGCCGCGGTTACGCTCGGCGCTGCGGGAGGCTTTCAGCCAACCGGAATTTTTGAATGAAATACTCTCCGGCCTGACCGTCTGGGGCAGACCCAAATACGACCAGGTGACACAGCTGATCAGGGTCATCGGCGCCCCCTTTATCAATCCGCTTATAGACAAGCTGGGGACGGAAGAAAACATGTCACTGCGACGTTTTCTGATGGATCGGGTACTTGCATTTGGTGATGCAGCCAGACCGGCGCTGCTGGAGCGCCTTTCCGACCAGCGCTGGTACGTGCTCCGTAACATCATTGCCATGTTGCGCACACTGGCGCCGGGCCAGGAAACAGATCGCCTGCGCCCTCTTTTAAAACATCCCAACCAGAAAGTGCACCAGGAGGTAATCAAATCTCTTTTGCTGGCAGGCGACCCGGTCGCCCACCGGCAACTGTTGCGGGATCTGGAATCCAGCAACCGCGAGATTAGGCTGGCCGCGATTTTTCTGGCTGACAGGACCAGCAGTCTCGATATGGCCCGCAAGCTGGCTGATATGCTCCTGGTCGGCGGGTACTCGGCTGATGAGTATGAAATCAAGACGGCCTGCGTGAAGGCACTGGCTGAAATCGGAAAAACCGAAATTATTCCCGAACTGGGTAAGGTACTCAAAATGCGCAGCCTGCTGGCCTTTAGAACTCTTAACCGGCTCAAAGCCGATATTGTACGATCGCTTGAAAGGTATCCCGCAACGTCAGCTCAGCCGGTCCTTGAACGACTCGCCGCCGGAAAAGACGAAGTGGCCAACCTGGCGGCAGAGTCCCTGAAAAATCTGCGGCGGAGCAGACTGTCATGAACGACGGGGCGCTAATCCATGGTATTCACGACTTCATCCGCCATCTGCTGTCTGCTGTAGCCGCTGCCGGGCTTTACGGCATGGACCACCGGCAGGTAGCACACCTGACTGAAGTGGCTCACTCAAGCCTTGTCAGCACCCTTTCCATACGTCCCGATATCGCCATGCTTGAGGTTGACGGCGAGCTGATCATAGACAACGAACCGCTGCCGTTCTCGATGGTAATGGACCGTTTTGCCCTGTATCTGCGTGAAAACGGAATCGGCCACCTCCGTTTTCTGGCCGGCGTGCCGCGATCCGAACTCGACCTGTTTATTGAGGCGTTGGCACGCCAGCCGGGCGCTCCTGAGCTGGGATCGAGCGAGCATATACGTGTCGGACGGGTTGAGATGCCCGAGCTTGGCGACGAAGCCGGCAGCCTGGGAGCCGGTGACAAAGCTGCCGTCACGGCGAATGTCACCCTGAAGGATCTGCCAGCCGTAGAACTGACGCGGTTCACCGAGGTATACGAAGCGGTCAAACGCAAGGAGCGGCTTAAACCGAGCGGAATTGCGGCAACGGTTACAGAACTGGTGATGGCCTTCAAACGTGAGGGGGAATCCATTCTGGTGCTGTCGGCCCTGCGGGAAAAGGATGAGTACAGCTTCACGCACGCCGCCAACGTCTGCATCCTGACCATAGCCCAGGCTACATCGCTGGGTATTCAGGGGCAGCTGTTGAATGACATCGGCATGGCAGCCATGCTGCATGATATCGGCAAGATGTTCGTGCCTGACGAGATTCTGACCAAGGAAGAGAAGCTGACTACAGAGGAATTTGAGCTGATGAAGCTGCACCCGGTTAAGGGGGGGCGCTATCTGCTGGGAACTGCGGGGATACCGCGACTGGCGGCCATCGTGGCCTACGAGCATCATATGCGCGATGATTTATCCGGTTATCCGGCGGCGCCGTACGGGTGGAAATTGAATCTTGCCAGCCAGCTGACTTCAATAGCCGACGTCTTCGACGCCATGCGAACCAGACGCTCTTACCAGGAACCGCATCCACCGCGCCAGATAGCCAACCTGCTGCTCTCAAAATCCGGCACAGAATTCAATCCTCTGCTGGTTCGCAATTTCCTGCATATGATGTCACGGTTGAAGAAGCTTTGACCAGGACGATGTGACGGTTGCCGGGGAATTCATTCCCCGGATGTCTCGCGTAACATATCCCACCGTCGCGTACGCGACGGATGAATGGGGTATGCCTCCTAAACCCGTGGGATGAATCCCACGGCTACCATCGGACGCCCCGATGGGGCTTTAATTGTTTCCGTCCCGTAGGGACGGTGTGATGGTAGACGGGGAATTCATTCCCCGGAAATCATGACAACATATCCCGCCGTCGCGTACGCGACGGATGAATGGGGTGTTGCCTCAACCCGTGGGATGAATCCCACGGCTACCATCGGACGCCCCGATGGGGCTTTTGTCGTTTTTCGTCCCGTAGGGACGGTATGATGGTAGACGGGGAATTCATTCCCCGGAAATCATGACAACATCTCCCACCGTCGCGTACGCGACGGATGAATTGGGTATGCCTCCTAAACCCGTGGGATGAATCCCACGGCTACCATCGAACGCCCCGATGGGGCTTTTGTCGTTGTCGTCCCGTAGGGACGGTGTGACGGTAACCGGGGAATTCATTCCCCGGTCATAGTGTCAAAATATCATCACGTCACGTACGTGATGTGACAAAACATCCCTCATTTTGCTATGCCGCAATCATAAGGATTAATAACCGGAACAGAAAACCGGCTGAAATGACGGTCATTACGGGTCACTACAGACAAGCCATGCTGTAGTGCGGTGGCGGCAATCACCACATCAGCGCCGTCGTGACCAACACGGGCAGTAAGCTCTCCCCAACGGCAGGCAATTTCCGGGGTAACCGGCAACACACGATCACCGTAATTCCTCATCATCTCGTCCAGCCAAAATTGCAAACGCTCCGCAAACGGAGCATCCTTACCACGTTGCAAAGCTATCCCGCGCTGAATTTCACTGATGGTTACCACGCTGAGAAAGAGACTGTTTTCAGGGGTTGACGAGAGCCAGACCACAACATTCGGGTCAGGATCGCGCTTGCGAAGCTCCGAAATCACCATCGTATCCAGAAGCCACATCAGAATTTGACCTCGCGGGACGTAAACGGCAACCGCTCAAACTCCACATCATCCTTCGGAAGCGCAAGCAAATGATCCACAAAACGAGGCATGGAGGCCGTCTTGAACTTTTCAAGCCGTTCATACTCATCAGCGGCAACTATGACAACCACCTCGCGCCCACGACGGGTTACATGCTGCGGTTCACCATGAAGCGCCGCCTCAACTACTTTACTGAACTGGTTTTTGGCATCCTGTAATCGCCACGATTCAGACCTCATATGTTGCCTCCCGCTATCTGGCTAGTTTAACTGGCTAGATTGTGTTGGAGATGAGTAGTTTTGTCAATCTATAATTTGCCCAATGTCACAAACGAACAAAAAAGGCCGCCACATCAGCATACTGCTGACCTGACGGCCTTTACAACCTCATATCTCACACCTCAATCAACCTTTCGCACTCACCTTCCTGGCCACCTCAAACATCGCGATCCCGCCCGCCACCGAAGCATTCAGGGAGCTGACACCACCAATATTGCGGAATAACTGCGCCTTATCTTGCCAAAGCTAAATCATGAGCGCATTCTCCGGTTGACACTTCGCCCCATATTGCAAAGAACTCGACCGAAGGAAGCGGGTGTCCATAGAGGAATCCCTGGGCTTGACGGCACCCTTCCCGTATCAGAAACTGGGCTTCTGCTTCCGTCTCGACACCCTCTGCAATAGTATTGAACCCCAAGGCATTAGCCAGTGCGATGATCGCGCGAACTATCGCCTCACGACCAGGTTCAGCGGTCACGTCAGTAATAAAGGAGCGGTCGATTTTGAGTTTCTGGATCGGCAGGCGCCGCAGGTAGCTGAGAGAAGAATAACCTGTTCCAAAATCATCCACGGCCAGCTCCACTCCAAGCGCCCGCAAATCGTCCAGCAATACCAGAGCCTGTTCGTTCTGCATGATGGCCGATTCCGTCACTTCCAGCTCAAGCCTCAAGGAGGAAAGCCCGGTTTCTTCCAGGACACGGTTAACAATGTCCAGGATATTGCCTTGCTCCAACTGTTTAACAGAAAGGTTCACCGAAATGCAAGGCAGTGTAAAACCACATGTTTCCCACTCTTTAACCTGTCGGCAAGCGATGCGCAACACCCATTCACCAAGAATTGAAATAAAACCGATGTCCTCGGCTATCGGGATGAAGCG
>JACRCG010000216.1 GCA_016219145.1 Deltaproteobacteria bacterium
GGCGAAAGCGTTAGTTGCGAAGTAGCTCATGTTAATTCCGAAAAGAGTCTTGGAGGAGTTCAGTCTCTACCAAACTTTAAGAAATGAACAAAGTATGAATGTTGATTATTGATAAAATAAAGGGACTCACAATTTGCATGTAAGTCCCTGAATTTATTTGGCGCGCTTGGAGAGATTCGAACTCCCGACCTACGGATTCGTAGTCCGTTGCTCTATCCAGCTGAGCTACAAGCGCAAGAACAGAATTTATAACCCACCGTCGAATTATTTTCAACTGTTTTATGCAGAGCAGCGCAATTTCAATCGCAGACTCTCCATTCGCACTACCATTTTCCGTTAATTATCTGCTATGCTGGCTTGGCATCATCAATAAGGATAAGGGCCATGAATCACTTTATAATTGAAGTCAGCGAAGCGGAAATCAAGAAAGAGCGCGATAAATCGCGCGAACTTCGCCGAAGCCGCTGGTGGCAAAACCGACTGGCCATCGGACGATGTCACTACTGCGGCGCTGTATTTGCTCCGGAAGAGCTGACCATGGATCATCTGGTTCCGCTTTCAAGAGGCGGAAAGGCATCACGTAACAATGTCGTGCCGGCATGCAAGGAGTGTAACAACCGCAAGAAGTATCTGCTCCCGATTGAATGGGAGGAGTATCTCAACCAAAGCAGCAGGGAGCCGGACAGTGAGTGACTTGAAAAGCAGGTACAAGGTTGTCATCTATGATTGCGACGGAGTGATCCTCGACTCGATCGAATCCAATTACATCTTCTACAACCTGGTGATGGAATATCTTGGAAGGGCGCCGCTGGACAGGAATGATCTGGACGCCAGAAGGGTTTTGCACACCTATTCATTCAACAACGTGATGGAATATTTCTTTGCAGGGGACGACCGGCGCGAAGAGGCCTTCAGATTCGCCAAAACCATTCACTACCGGGACCTGATGCCCTACATGCGAATGGAGGATGGCTTTGTCGCCGCCCTGGACCGCCTCAAGGGGAACACTGCGCTGGCAATCTGCACCAACCGGGCCACCTCGATGGAGATGATCATTGAGGATTTCGGCCTGACAGGTTACTTTGAATGCGTGATGACCGCTTCACAGGTGGCCAATCCAAAACCGCATCCGGAACCGCTTCTGAAAGTGCTGGAACATTTCGGGGCCGCGCCGGAAGAGGCCCTGTTCATCGGGGATGGCGAGGTCGATATGCTGGCAGCCAAAGGGGCGGGAATTCCGTTCATATCCTACAAATCCCACCTGCCGGCCCTGGCCTGCATCCAGCATCATTCAGAAATAGTACGGCACGTTTTTATGGAATAGTCGTCGCATGCCTCTATTTAACCAGCTTTGACAACTTCTTGAACTCCTCTGTTCCGGCAACTTTCAAGAGCTGAAACACGACCGATTCGGTGCAGGTCGGCACCGCACCCGCCAGTGTCATGATTTCAATTGCTGTAAGCCAGTTCTGCTTGCTGCGGCTCATGACGGCATCCTTGACAACATGGACGTTATAACCGGCGTCACACAGATCGATCACGGTTTGAAGAACGCAGACATGGCTCTCCATTCCGGTGATGATAACCTGTGTACGGCCGGTTTCTTTCAGCTTCTCCACAAACTCGGCCAGCCCGCAGCAGCTGAAAGTCATCTTCTCGTAGCAGGGCGCAGCGCCGGCCTTTTCCTTAAGTTCCGGCAGAGTTGCACCCAGACCCTTGACATACTGCTCGGTGACCAGCACGGGAATGTCCAGCACTGCGGCGCTCTCTAGCAGGATGCCGATATTTTTTGTCAATTGAGTCAGCACCTTTTCATCCATGGCCACACACAACCTGCCCTGAACATCGATCACCGCCAGCACGGCCTTGTCCTTCTCCAGAAAGAATCTGTCTCTTATTGACATAGTCAGCTCCTTTGTTAATCCCGCTTCATATCGATTCCAAGTTCCGATATTTTTTTGCGCAGGGTATTGCGGTTAATGCCGAGGATATCAGCAGTTCTGACCTGATTCCAGCGGGTTTTTTCCAGAATGAAGCGGATCAGGGGGCGTTCGACCTGTTCAAGCACAACCGAATATATCTCCCCCTTGTCCAGTTTTTCCACCCCGTTCATACAGGAACGGAGCTTCGTATCGATCAGCGACTCCAGCGATGCTTCCTGCGAAACTGTCTGCGATTGGACAGTCGACGAAGCCAGTCCGGCAAAGTCAAGTTCGGTCAGGAGTGGGTCATTGGAGAGTATCACGGCCCGTTTGATGGCATTTTCCAGCTCCCGCACATTGCCGGGCCAGGAGTGCTCTGTTAGAAGCAACATGGCTGTATCGTTCAGCTGTCTGGCAGGGACCGACATCTCGGCGCAGGTTCTGGAGAGAAAATAATGCGCCAGTTCGGGTATGTCGGCACGACGTTCACGAAGCGGTACCAGTGTTATCGGCACGACATTCAGACGGTAATACAGATCCTCGCGGAACTCCTTGCGGCGCACCTTCTCGATCAGCGCCTGATTGGTGGCGGCAACCACGCGCACATCCACGGCAATATTCTGGTTTCCGCCAATACGGGTGACTTCCTGTTCCTGAAGCACCCGCAGTATCTTGGCCTGCAATTCCAGCGGCATGTCACCGATCTCGTCCAGGAACAGCGTGCCCTGACTGGCCTGCTCGAATTTGCCCAGCTTGCGGTCACTGGCGCCGGTAAAAGCCCCTTTTTCGGAGCCGAACAACTCGCCCTCAAGCAGATCACGAGGGATTGCAGCACAGTTGATTGCAATAAACGGCTTGCCCAGACGCCCGGAATTGAAATGTATGGCGCGAGCTACCAACTCCTTGCCGGTGCCGGATTCGCCCTGAATCAGCACCGTGACATCACTGCCGGCCACTTTGCCGATGGTCTTGTAGACTTCCTGCATGGCCGGAGAGTTGCCGACGATGTTTTTTTCTACCTGATAGCGATCCTTAAGCTCCTGCTTCAGATTGGTCACCTGTCCCCTGATGTCGCGGGCCCGGGCAACTTTTTCAATAATTGCGTCAATCACGTCCAGATCAAACGGTTTGGTGATATAGTCATATGCCCCGCGCTTCATGGCTTCGACCGCATTTTTCATGCTCGCTTCAGCGGTCATGATCACCACCAGCAGGTCGCTTTTCAGCTCGCGAACCTTGTCCAGCAGATCAAGTCCGTTGATACCGGGCATCTTGATATCCAGAATAGCCAGGTCATAGCAGTTGTCCTTGATCAACTCCAGCGCCTGTCGGCCGTCCGGGGCCAGATCCACCTCAAAGCCTTTGCGTTTAAGCGCCTTTGAAAGCACCCAGCGCATGCTCTCTTCGTCATCAGCTACCAGTATTCGTGTCAGCGGCATAAGATCCTCGATTCGTATTTTGGTTCAAGGTTGGTGGTTCAAGGTTCGTGGTTCAAGGCTTTCAACGCTGAACAACGAACCGGGAACCGCAGTTACTGCACCAACGGCAACAGCACCGTAAATTTCGTTCCATGTCCCGGGTCCGACTCGGCCTTGATCATGCCGCGATGCTCGGAGACAATCTTGTGACAGATGGTCAGCCCCAGACCGGTACCGCCTGACTTGGTGCTGAAAAAGGGGGTCCAGATATTTTCAAGATCTTCGCGCGGGATGCCGGGGCCGTCATCAGTCACCTCAATCGCAACCATCCGGGAATGCCGTTCCTTCTTCGCCATATAGTAATCAGAGAGCACTCTGCTTGAAACCGTCAAGCGCCCGCTGTCGGACATCGCATCAATGGCGTTTCGGATCAGGTTCAGAAACAGCCTGGTCAGCATCTCCTCGTCGGCGATAATCTCCGGGATACTCGGGTCGAAGTTGGAGATGAAAATGATTTCGCGACCTGACACCGACTGCTTCTGCAACAACAGGATATCACCCATTATCTTATGCAGATTGACCGGAGCGAGCTTGAGGCCGCGCGGCGAAGCCAGCTCCAGCAGTTCGCGAATGATATGGTCGATGCGGTCGGTCTCGCGGATCATGACCCTGGTATAATCCAGCAGTTCACTGCCCGGCTCAAACTCCCGCTCCATCAACTGGGCGGCCCCCTTGATGCCCCCCAGCGGGTTCTTGACCTCATGCGCCAGCCCGGCCGCCAGAGTACCCAGCGTGGAAAGCCGGTCGGCCTGCCGTACCGCCGCCTCCAGCTCGCGGATATAGGTAATATCCTTGATTGTCAGGATCGCGCCGATATGCTCGCCGCTTCCCAGCACCAGAGGATAGCAGGTCACGGCAACCGGAGTGACTCTTCCGGTCGAACGGACAACAACGTTTTCGTGGTCCGAAATGGTAATGCCGGTCCGGATGGTCTTGGAGACAATTTCCAGCAGCGTCGTTTCCATTGCAAACAGCTTGGCGAATTCGGCTCCTTGAGCCTGTTTACGCGAAAAACCGCTGATCTCCTCGGCGGCCGGGTTGCAGAGGGTGATCAAACCGCTGCTGTCAATGACTATAACACCGTCCCCCACGCTGTCTATGACAGTGGCGTAGTAATCGTCGCGCTGCTTCTGATGCAGTCCGTTCACGGTTTCAGTCGGCATGGCTGTCTGTTTCGGACACACTGCTGATCCTTTCGGCAAGAGCCACAATATCTGCTTTTGTACGGGCTGAATTGGCGGCGCGGCGAACATCTGAAGCCCCGGCGAAGCCCCTGGCATACCAGCCGATATGCTTTTTCAGCTCTCTGACCGCCACAGCTTCACCACTTTCCCCAATAAACAGCGACAGATGCCGGATGATGGTATCAGCTCTTTCAGCGACGGATACCGGCGTCATTCTGCCATGCTCAGCAATCTCCAGCACCTGGCGGAAGATCCAGGGGTTGCCGAGCGCCCCTCGGGCTATCATGATGCCGTCACAGCCGGTCTCAGCCAGCATGCGCAGGCAATCACAGCCGTCAAAGAGATCACCGCTACCCAGAACCGGTATGGTAACAGCCGCTTTCAGCGCCTTGATCTGGCTCCAGTCGGCCTGTCCGGAAAACATCTGGCTGCGGCTGCGCGGATGCAGCGTTACGGCATCGCACCCCTCCGCCTCGGCAATCCGCGCCACCTCAAGAAATACATTGTCGCCGCTATGCCAGCCGGAGCGGATCTTGATCGTCAGCGGCAGCGCGGTTGCGGCTCTCACGGCCCGGACGATGGCCGCAATCCTGAGCGGATCCTGCAATAGGGCGCTGCCGGCTCCCGTGCCGACCACCTTGCGCACCGGGCAACCCATGTTGATATCCAGCAGATCGCCGCAATCCTCCACCATTTTTGCGGCTTCGGCAAGGTCAACCGGAGAATCACCGAACAGCTGGATAGCCAGCGGACGATCCTCCGGACAGCTCTTTAAAAGGGCCCGAGTCCTGACACCGTCCCGCACCAGCCCGTTGACACTGACCATTTCGGTAAAAGCCAGCGAGGCCCCTTCCCGGCGGCAGAGGAGGCGAAACGGAAGATTTGTTATTCCAGCCAGTGGGGCAAGCACGACGTTGTGCGCCAGGACAAGGCTGCCGATTTTTAAAGGTTTTAGCATGATACACACGGGCTACGACAGAGGGCAGGAAAGAAACTACCAATAATTCCGAGTTGGAATAATGCCTAATTTTTGGGCATAGTAGCACAGGAAGTAAAAATGGCAAGGGCAAAATGGAGATTTTTATTGCCAACCGGATAATTTACGTTTTTAATGCTTGAAAAAGCAAAACAGCGATGAGGAGAAACATCATGTTTGGAATCGGCATGCCGGAAATGATCATCATACTTGTGATAGCCCTGATCGTGATCGGGCCGCACAAACTGCCTGAACTGGCCAAGTCACTCGGCAAGGGGCTGGCCGAATTCAAAAAAGCGTCGGAAGACTTCCAGAAAAATGTCCAGGAAGAGGCCCGCAAAACCGATGAAGAGAAGAAAGAACCTGCGCCTCAAGTCCAGACGGCCCACACCGAGCATGTCACTGCGCCTGCAAAACCGGAAACGCAGCCGTCTGAAAAACCGGCTGCCCCACACGCCTGATTTCCGCGTACGTAACGCTTAATTCGCTTAACCACTTCCGAACCGATTGCAATACTGAAAAAGTCCCCTCCCCCCTGGCGGGGGAGGGTTAGGGTGAGGGGGAGGTTGCCATGATATCAGCTAATCGCAGCTTCACCCACCCCCCGCCCCCCCCTCCCGTCAAGGTAGGGGGAGTCACTTGGCCTACTTTACCTTGATACTGATCTGCTTCGGCTTGGTTTCCTCTTTCTTGGGCAGGTTGATCGTCAGTACGCCTTTATCGCAGGTCGCCGATACTTTTTCCTGATCGATAGTCCCCGGCAGGCTGAAGCTGCGCTGGAAGGTTCCGAAATACCGTTCAATGCGGTGGTAATTCTCTTTTCTTACATCACTGCCATGCTTGCGCTCCCCTTTTAATATCAGGGTGTTGTCCTCGATATGCACATCAACATCTTTCTGGTCTACATCAGGCAGTTCGGCCTTTATAATGATCGCGTCCTCGGTTTCGTAGATATCAACCGCCGGCTGCCAAAGCCCTTCCTTTATGTCCTCTCCCGGCAGGTCGTGGTTCCAGGAAAGATTGAGGAGCCGGTTCATCTGGTCCTGCATGCTGCGCAGTTCTCTTAACGGGTTGTACTTTACAAGTGCCATGGCTTTATCCTCCTGCTTGCATTTATGATTGAGAGCAAGGCCCTCACTTGAAAAATAAGTCGTTTTTTGAAATTGTCAAGGCTCGTGGACAACAAAAATCACACTGTTACCCGACAGACTGCCGAAGAAAATCCAGCGTTTTAAGCTTCTTACCGGCGTGAACCGTCACAGCTTCATCCAGCAGTATGCCGGCCTGTTGAAGAGCATCGTCACTAAGCTGCACCAGCCCGAACCGGCCAGTAGACAGACAGGCCAGCAGCCCTTGCAGAGCAGGCGCAACGATAATCCGGCCGGTTGCGGCACAGAAACGACAGAGCAGTTCACCGCCATGCTGCATGAGAGCCCCCGCCCCGGTAAATTCCGAGCCGCAGCGGCTGCAACCCTCCAGAGAAGGACGATAGCCCAGAATATTCAGCAGATTAACTTCAAACAGCCTGCGGTCGGCGTCGTTTTGATGCCCTGAATCCAGGCGTTCCAGATAAGCTGTCAGCAGGCGGTAAAGACGCGGCAGCGGCTGCCCTTCCGGAGTAATGCATTCCACCAGTTCGCAGGCATACAATGCATGGGCGATACAACCCAGATCGCTGCGAATGCCCTGATATACCGTGATCACATCAGCCTGTCTGAGCGATGACAGCCCCACCTTGTACGACAACTGGAGATCAATGCGCGCAAAAGTTTCCAGCGCCGGGCCAAAACGTTTGCGGCTGTTGCGGGCGCCACGGGCAAACCCGTTCAGACGGCCATGTTCAAGCGTGAACAGCGCCGCGATCCGGTCGCTCTCACCGTAGTCGGTGGTGGAAAGTACGATGGCTTGCAGTTTTTCCAGGTGCATGATGATCCTTGCTGATGCTTACAGCAAATCCCCCTGAAACCCGCTTCCTGTTGTGAGGGGTGCTATTCTCGCCAGCATTAAAGCACAGGAAGGGAGTTTTGTCTTTATCCTTGCTGAAGGGGGAGAGGGGGGACACCTGACGCACTATACATGCGATGAAAGCGGACTCTATAAATTTCTCTGGGTAATCCCCCGGTGCTACTGAGGAATTACCCAGAGAAATTTATTGTAAAGGGCGGTTCATCCCCGCGCTTGCGGGGAACGCCCCGGCAAACTCGGCCCGGCTGTCCGCGTCAGCGGTTCATCCCCGCGCTTGCGGGGAACGCTGATACTCACGTTTAAGCATATTGTTATCCACCGGTTCATCCCCGCGCTTGCGGGGAACGCACTGATCAAATATTTTACAAGAGCAGTTTCATCGGTTCATCCCCGCGCTTGCGGGGAACGCGCAGTCAGCGCGGGTGCCGTCATCAAGGCGCACGGTTCATCCCCGCGCTTGCGGGGAACGCTCCGGCAGCACTGCGGGCGGTTTCAGAGGCGGCGGTTCATCCCCGCGCTTGCGGGGAACGCGTGAAACGCCTTGGGATACAAATTCGAATAATCGGTTCATCCCCGCGCTTGCGGGGAACGCTCTGACGGAAACAACCATTTACGGCTGCCGGTCGGTTCATCCCCGCGCTTGCGGGGAACGCCTGGCGGATTCGATATCCAGGTTGCCTTGGATAGGTTCATCCCCGCGCTTGCGGGGAACGCACCAACCACCTCTACCCCATGAGCTGGGAAGGCGGTTCATCCCCGCGCTTGCGGGGAACGCCCGGATGGTTTCCTCGGCCAGGGTGGAGAATCCGGTTCATCCCCGCGCTTGCGGGGAACGCTTCCCGCTCGGCACCGATGATCTGCAGAGCCGCGGTTCATCCCCGCGCTTGCGGGGAACGCGAGAGACAGTGTGTTGTAATCAGCGAGCATTACGGTTCATCCCCGCGCTTGCGGGGAACGCGTACTCCTGAAGGTTTACGTTTGAGACATCAACGGTTCATCCCCGCGCTTGCGGGGAACGCGCAACAAATACCAGGGCCAGATGGAAGTGCGGCGGTTCATCCCCGCGCTTGCGGGGAACGCACTTCTTCTACTTCCTCAAAATCATTGAGCAAATTCACCATTAAAAAATCTACCGATTTACAACCCTCTTAAAACGGGTATTCTTCTGCGTCTGACGTCCCCTCTGGCGGCAGGAAAGATACCAGCTTTATCCCATCCATCTCAACCGGTATTCGCCTGTTCGTCCCGAGCGTAAGAAAATCAAAACCGGATTCGTTATTAGAAGTCCAGGCCATGACAGCATTTCCTTCATCTACACCCTCTTCAAGGTTATTCCAGATCATATCGCGTACCCGGCGGGAAACATCTCCCACGTAAACACCGGCCCGCACCTCAACCAGCCAGAGGCCAAGCCTTCCCCGCAGACGCGGCGGAACATTCTCAACCACGATGACCAGCATCGCCCAGTCCCTCCTTGTTTGGAATCGCGATATCAACAGCCTCTTCGTGAGCTTTTGGGCGCTCAATCTCCCCAGCAGCCAGAACCTCCTCGATAGTGGGAATGATCTTGTCCAGCAGATGACTTTGTCGAAAAGCGTCACGACAGGCAAGGCGCACTTCACGCTCCGGATTACGCGGATTCTTGCCGGCAATGCGGAAAGCTACCGGTACGACAGTATCGAACTTGAAGATATCGGCGATGTCATAAACAAACGACTGCGGCTTACCGGTGTGGATAAAACCAACCGCCGGGGCATACCCCGCCGCCAGAATGGCCGCCTCGCAGATGCCGTAGATACAGGCCGTGGCCGACGACAGGCAACGATTGGGCACATCGCCGCTCTCCCATTCAGTGTGGTCATAGTTGCGGTGTTTCCACTCCACCCCGTATTGCCGACCCAGCAACTCGTACATCTTGCGAACCCGTACACCTTCAATGCCGCGCAACTGCTCGACACTACGCCGCTCAGGCGGCTCCTCCTTGAAGCGAAGCGCATACATTTTGCGAACAACCTTGAGCCGCGCCGAGTCGTCCAGGGCCAGCTTTGCCTGATACAACAGCCGATCTGAGCGAGCCCCGCCCGGTTGCCCTGCCGCATACAACCGCACCCCGGCCTCACCGATCCAGACAAGCAGGCACCCGACCCGCGCAGCCAGCACCACGGCAGAATGGGAAACACGCGTACCCGGTTCCAGCATCAGGCAGGCCACCGTACCGATGGGGATATGGGTGCGGACGCCGGTCTTGTCAACAACCACAAAGGAGCCGTCGATAACGTCAAGGTTGCCTTTCTCGATATAGATCACCGAGATGCGGTCCTTGATGGGGAGCGGTTTTAAAGGCGGAAGAATCGGTGTAGTCATTTACTACTCCACTTGATGGGTAAATGGGTATTGCCCCGAACGATCATTTGTGATACCTTCGCACTCGGAGGTAATAATCATGCTACTACATACAGATGCCAGACGCCGAATCACACTCCCACCGACAGTTGGAATCAATCCAGGGGATGCTATTGATCTTGAAATACTTTCAGATGGCAGAATCATGCTGATTCCCATCGAACCGGTTCCCAAACACCAATTATGGGCCTGGACTGCCGATGCAAAACAAACAGTAAGCGCATCATTGTCAGATCCTCGTCCATCAACCGTGGTTGAATCTGTCGAAGATGCTGCAAAACTCGCCACGAGGTGGACCTGTGAAAATTGAGATCCGCCCCGCATTCGATGAAGCTGTCCTGGCAGCAGAATTGCCTGTACGCAAAGCTGCCGCCAAGATGGTGCAGTTACTTCAGTCTCTTGATATCGTTCAACTGTGGGGTCATCCCGGTCTTAACTTTGAAAAACTGAACGGGATGATTGAACCGACAACAGGGCAGCAACTGTTCTCTCTGCGCGTTACCGGCAGCGCCCGAGCTATTACCTGCCTTCTTAACGGACCTACCATCGTGCTTGTCAGTCTGCATGTTCAGCATGACAAGGCGTATAGGAAGTAGATTAGTCACACCCTCCGGACCAGCATCAAGCCGCAACCGAAACCTTTGGCCGGGTCGATGTTGTTGTTGAAGAAAAGACGTTTCCTGGCGTGCTTTAACATCAAGATCGCCTTTCTCGATATAGATCACCGAGATGCGATCCTTGATGGGGAGCGGTTTTAATGGGGGCTGGATGATTATTGCCATCGGGTAACCTCTTTAAGTTCCTAGAGTTACTTGAGCTTCAACGCCGAAAGCTCATAAAACATTGACTAATCCGACATATCGAGATACATTTTGAAGTACGTTATGTATTACACGGAGGTCAAATATGCCCGCGCTCAGTCTGCGTCTGCCGGAAGAGCTGGATCAACGCCTGGAAACTGAAGCCCGTATTGAACAACAACCTCGATCCGAAGTAGTGAGAATAGCAATCGTAGATTATCTAGCCCGTCGCGAGCGTGAGCGATTCATGGCCGAACTGGTGGCTGAGGCCCGCGCTGCCTATGCTGATGCAACAATCCGCCATGACGCCATGGAAATGGCCGAAGAAGGCATAACCACCAGCAACGAAGCAATGGACATTGTCGATAAGGACACGTCATCACTTTCGCCTTCGGCCAACCAGACCGAAAAGTGGTGGAAATAATGCGTCGCGGCGAAATATGGGCTGCCAATCTCAATCCCGGTCGTGGGCGAGAGATTGCCAAAATCCGGCCGGTTCTGGTTATCCAGGATGACGCCCTCACGGCAAGCGGCACCCCCATGGTCGTTGTCCTGCCTCTCACAACCCAGATATATCCATCTTTCAAACGATGGCGCATAATGATCGAGCCCCGCGACCGGTTGCTCAAGCCGTGCCAGGTAATCGTTGATCAACCCCGTGCCCTCGATAAAGAGCGTTTCGGAGATGGCCCCTTGACCATCCTTACCACGGAAGAGATGGCGGCGGTTGAGCACAGCCTTAAAGGAGTGATGGGATTGTTGTGATACGTAGGGGCGAACCTTGTGTTCGCCCGCTTTTGATTCACATCCGCCGCACCAGCATTAAGCCGCAACCAAAGGCCTTGGCCGGGCCAATGCCGACTTGGATCAACGTCTTCAATGCATCCGATTCATCTACCTGTTTCGCATCCAATTCCGTAGGGGCGAACCTTGTGTTCGCCCGCTTTTGATTCAGACCCGCCGGACTAGCATTAAGCCATCTCCCCTGCCTGTTTTGTTATTACCCTTCTCGGCGAAAACAACCTTCGATCCGTTGCAAACGAAACGGGCGCATCAGACAGGCTGTCCCTCCCATCGGCAAAAATTTCCACATCTTCCTGACGGGTGTACGATTCAAGCGGCTTATCCAAGCGAAGAAGCTTCACCGCTTCATCCTTATTATCCCGTAAACCAGCCAGAACCGGAGCAGTCGGAATACATACTTTGCGCCCCAGCCAGACACCCCAGACCGGGTTTTCCAGTGCTGCGGCAACCTGCTTGAGTAGTGATGTTTCACCTTCCAGCAGAACACCGAAAGAGGCATCCGTCAGATATTGACGATGGGTTAGCACTGCGAGAGATTGTCCATTTTTAGCTCGCGGTTTCCCGTCCTCGGCAGATACGGTTATGCTTCCACGCTCAGCCGCACTGTTTGGATCATAGCCACCACCAACAGTGTGATAATCCTGTAGCCGCCGCACCGGCAATTCCTTTTTAGTACCGTTTCGAGGGATCGCGATGGCAGTCATCTGCACCATGCCAAATGAGGCCAGAAACTTCTGTTCTTTCTCGCAACCACGGGTAAAACCCAATGCCGCGCAGCACATTCCGGCAATGGCGCTCTTGGTCGGCATAAGTCCGGTATTTCTCCGGTTGTACTGACTGTCGAATCCCCACGACTGAAGCGGCCCCTCCAGCCGTAGGGCCAGAAAGGATTTGTCAGATAACATGTTCCACCACCTCATCAAGAAATGCCTTGAGCCCGACATCAGGAATCGCCTTTTCAAATACCGCTTCAATTCCCCACGTATCTTTCAATTTTGCATACTCGGATTTCATGAGATCAATCGACTTGACTGTATATCCTTGAGCAGGCTTAACCGCCGTTTCAAAAGCATTCACAAGTTGAACCGGATGCCCTTTTTCACGTACAACACCCAGTACATAGACCGGAAGCGTATTGCCGTTCATGGTGTTTTTTCGAGCACTGGGGATAGCCTTTATTGTCGCCTCGACAAAGGCGCGAACGACGCTTTGACGTTCATCGTTGCTCAGACTGCCAAGATGATCCGCATCGGCAAGCATATCGAGATTGAGCGCGGCAAAGCGGTAGTAGGTGGCGGAATTAAACTCCAGAGTGCTCGTCATGCCTGCGCCGGATTCCTCCTTGGGTTGCAGGTCATCAACAGCAGAGAAAAAGTCGATTTCATTATCAACCTTGTGTGTGGATAGTGCATGGGAAAACATGGAGGCGGCTTCGACTGTCAGGGAGTGATCGTTAGCTACCATGCGACCGAACAGAGCTATATCGGCGGCATCTTTCAGTGACTTGGCATCAATAGTTTTCAGAGCCTTCTTTGCGTCCCTTGTTTCCGCATAGCTCTTGGCAATGGTTTCCAGCTCCATTGGAGACATGAAATAGAGCGTCGTGGATTTAACCTTATCCTTGGATTTCGGATCAAGCTTCACCAGTGCATCGATAATCTTCTTTGCGCCTTCGTCTGCATCGGATGCTGAAAGACCAGCGGCAGTCATTTCCTTAACCAACGGATCATACATCAGGCGGGTGCGCTCACCTTTGAACTGTTCCGGCGCTATTTCCTTTGCCATCTCCCGAATAGCCCGTTTCCATGACTGGCTTGAAACCCGCGCCCTCTGGACACCGCCAAACACGGCGGTCTTGGGGGAATTCAGGTCATCGCGATTGAGGCAGGCAACCGGTACGGATTGAATGATATGCAGTTCCAGATGTTTCATTGTTAGTATCTCCTTTAGGTATATTTTCGTTTAGTTACAAATTGATTGGCGCAAGCAGTAACAGTCCGAAACCGAACCCCTTGGCGCTGCCGATGCCTGCTTGATAGGTTTTGATGAAATGCTCTCGATCCGTGACTTCCAAAGTTCCGCGAAATTGGACGCCACCGTGATAGGCACTTTCTCCTTTTTTACGAAAGTGACTTTCCACCATCGGGCTGATCTCCAAAGGCCTTTCTTCAACAATGCGGAAGCCACCCGGCACATCTTTACCCGTGTCTTTATCCTGGCATCGAACTTCACCCTTGCGAATCAACCAAGCCCGCAATTCGTCCGGGTTTACCAAGGCAACACGCTTTCCTGATTTTCGTTTGCCATTTGCCTTGAGCAGTGGTTGACCGCTGGCATCGCGCTGAACAAGTGACTTAACGGGATTGGCGCGTACATCAAAGGCGTAATGACGATGAGATAAAAACGTCGTTGATATTTCGTTGAGAGCAAAGCCTTCTGCTGGGCACCATTTCGGGCAAGCCGGCTTTGTATCGGCGAGAACCCACACTCTGAATGCGCCCTCAAGCGGATCAATCCTGGTTAAAAAGCTACGCTCTGAGTCCGGCATGCCAGGGAAACAGTCCCATATTTTTTTATGCCAGGCATAATTGTCAAAGATGCTCTCCGCTTGGGCGACCTCTGCATCAACCTCAATTCTGGCAAGCCAGTTCATACGGCCTCCTCGTCAACAGGCGCTGTGCCCGGAGTCCAGAACGAGGCGGCCCATTCAGTCTTGGTGCGGTCACCCCAATATTGAAGATCATGGAGCAGTTCTTCATAATTGACCGCCACACCTTGAGACTTTGCCATAAGCACCATTCTCTTGACCCGATCCAGCACCTCACTTCTGCTTGCCGCCAGCAGGTGTTGAAAGCGCCGTTCCGTCGGAGTCAGATTCTTTTTCCTGGAGCCCTCGTCATTACTGAAATCAGAAGAGTCTTCGCCCCGCGCCTTTTCAATGCGCTTGCAGGTTTCTCCAAAGTTCGAAATTGAACTTGAATCACCTTCGGAATGAGTAGCAAAGAGTCCGGCAACAAACGCCGGAATTTCCTTGTCTATCTCCAGGCCAAGCCGGTTTAATACCGGCCAGGCACGGTGTTTTTTGTTGTCCACAAGTATGCACCGGAGGTTAGCCATCATCCCCCGATCATCCTGACACTTGCGGAGTCGTTCAAGAAGCCTGCTCATACGACCTCCTCCTTGGTTTCGTTGGTATCTTCCGGTTCATCCTTTGTTGAAGTCAGTTTCTGCCACCCTTTGGCAAAGGCCTTAATCTGGCGAGATGTCTCCTGACCACAGGCAACGCGATAGGCGTCACATGCAGCAGCAAACAGCATTTTCCGCCAAACGTCGCGTGTGGGGATGGCATTGTCAGTGCCTATTGCGTCGATATGGGAGAAGAGGAGCTGAAGATATTTTTCTACCGTTGTCCAGTAATGGATGGTTGCTATTGAATGAAGCTTCGCCTTCAATTGTCCTTTACTTGGACCGGCACCTTTAAGTCTACCTTCCCAGCCGCCGTCAACTTCTATCCGGTAGTCTTCAATAGCCCAACCAATGCGACTTGCCAGCTTTTCAGCGTTTTTAACTTCTGATTCATAATTAATAGCTCCGTCTGGTGTACTCAGGCGGGTAGGTATTTTGAAAACTGACTCGATCGTGTCAACAATAGTTGCTTTATCACGAGCCAGGGCAGCAACAACTAAATCGAATCCTTCACCGTCTTGAATTGCCCGAAGACTTAATGGGCCACCGGTTCCTTCAGCACCACGCTTTACAACAACAGCTGCAAGTTCACGCCAAATCGCTCTTGAAGGGCGATAAGAAAGCAATGATCTTTCGTCCTGCTTTACAATCACAGTCGCAGTCGGTTCTTGAGGAAAACCAGCGATATATGATGGGTATATCAAGCCATCACCCATAAGCATTTGGTCGCCAGAAGAGTTCAGCCGAACAACA
>JACRCG010000217.1 GCA_016219145.1 Deltaproteobacteria bacterium
AATATCAACCACCGCGCTTCAGATGTCCGACGATGAGGCCCGGATCGAGAGGCTGAACGCGATCAGGCGCCAGCTGGCTGAAGGAACCTATAACATCAGCGGCAAGGATGTGGCCGACAAGATACTGAAAGTCCTCAAGAGCTAACCCCATGGGGCCCCGCCGGATACGGCGGGGCCTTTTAATTTATGCCCGACGGAACCCCATTTCCCGCTTGACCCTGTTAGAGATCCCGCGCTACATTCAGTCAGAGTAAGTTTTGTACACAGACGTGTAATCTTTATGAATATTCCGGACAGGAGCAGGCATGGCTACCAACATCAGAATTGATGAATTGCGGGTAAAGATATCAGCGTACGGCAAGGAAAATCAGGGTGAACTTCTATACGCGCTGGCTGAAGGAGCGCAACTTATTTCGGGCTGCGAACAGGTTCGCATCTATCTCGAAGATCTGACACGTGGCGCGCTGACCTGTGCCCATGCTACCGGCCGGCGTATTGAAGAGATTCGTGAGGCCAGCTTTGCAATCGGCTCGACCGAAACGGTGGTTTCATCGGTTTTCATGAATCAATATCCGGTGGACTTCAGAATTGCATCACCCCAGACAACTTCTATCGATATGGAAATGGCAACGCGGTTCGGCATACGCAAAAGCTATGTTATGCCGATAGTCAGCCTTGGAAAGTCGATTGGAGTGCTCTGCCTGGACCAGACCATGCCGGAAGAGTCTCTGGCAACACGCTGCAAATCACAATTGGCCGAGTTTACTGGTTGTATGGCCGGGCAGCTCGATCAGGCCAGGATATACCACCAGCAGGTACAGCTGGCACGGAGGCTGGAAGAGTTCAAGTCCCGGGAAGCTGCCGGCATGATGGTGCGCTCGGCCGTAAAACTGATCGAGAAAGTGTCGCTGGCCTCGGTGTTGGTTCCGACCCAGCAGAATGACGCAATCGGAGCCCTCGAAATCCTTGCCAGCTATTCTTCCGACGAGAACCTGGAAAAAATGTATTATCAGCAGGGAGACATCGATCTTCGCAAGGGAAAATCCCTGATCTCGCATTACATCAGCGACCAGGCCATCATTACTGACGAACGCCTGCTGAAACCGCTCTTCATTTCCGACCTGACGCAGCACAACCTGCAGAAACGCGCTCTTACCGAATCAATGGAACTAAGGTCGCTGTACGTAGTCCCGCGGTTCAACCCCGAAAACCGCCGCATCATCTGTCTGGTAAATTACTATTCCCATGACCTGTACCGCTTCAGCGATTTCGAGATGGGACTGCTGCAGACTCACGCCGAAATGGTTGAACGGGTGATCAGCGAGGTTGGCGGCGAACATCTTGAGATCCGGGTGCTGTCGGAAATTACCGACCTTTTGAACGAGCGTACTGAAAATTTGCAGCCGTTTCTGACCAAGGTTCTATCCAAGGCGACCGAGCTTATCGGGGCCGATACCGGCAGCATTGCAGTGGTCAGTGAGCGTGACGGCATGAAATGGCTGGTTGTGGAGGATGAGGCCGGGAATATCATCGGTGCAAAGAACAAGGAGTGGTTGAAAAAATACATTCCCCCCTTTCCGGTAGGGGGAACCGAACTTGCTCCTGAGGATCGCAGCCTGACCGGATACGTGGCTTATACCAAACAGCCCAAGATCATAGCGCGGGTGGAACTGGAGCAGGGCAGCGGCGGTTTTCACCGCTCGATGAGCGATCTTCTAAAGAGTGAAATCGCAGTTCCGATCATCTGCGATGACGAGGTGATCGCCGTAATCTGTCTGAATTCTCTGCGATATGAATTCTTCAGCGAGGAGCACCGCCGGATCCTGCAGATTATCGGCTCTTTGACCGCCCGCCATATTTCGGACCTGCAGCGTATCGAACGTCTGCAGGGCGAGGTCAACCGGCTCACGACCGATGTGGCCTACAAAGATCCGCACGTCTCCTCCTACCGTCTTGGCAACATCATCGGAAACAGCCCTAAATCACAGGAGGTGGTCGATTTCATCAACACGGTATCGCCACCGCTCTTCAACCGCATCATATATTGGGCCCGCAACATACTGCAGGAGGCAACCATCGGGCTTCCTTCGATTCTGGTCACAGGGCAGACCGGGTCAGGCAAGGAATTCTTCTTCAACAACCTCTACAACAAACTTAACGAGCTGTATCGACGTGATCTCAATCCCAACGGTGAGCTGCCGGTCAAGAAGAGCAATATTGCCGCCTATGCCGGCGATCTGACCTATTCGGAACTGTTCGGACACAAGAAGGGGGCATTCACCGGCGCATACACGGACCGGCGTGGCATCCTGGAGGAAACCATCGGCGGGATCGTTTTCCTTGACGAGATCGGAGATGCCGACCCGAAAACCCAGGTTCAGCTGCTGCGTTTTCTGGACAACGGCGGTTTTGTAAGGTTGGGTGAGAATGCCGACCGCTACAGCCGTGTACTGCTGGTTGCAGCAACCAATAAGAATCTTCATGATGAAATAGCCGCAGGACGCTTCCGTGAAGATCTTTATCACCGTCTTTCCGAACTGTCGATCCGCCTGCCGTCACTGAACGAACGCCGTGAAGATATTCCCGACCTGGCGGTGCACTTCCTCGGGAAACTTTATCGAACCTACCGCGGCGACAACGAACCGCTCGAAAAACCGCCGATCCTGGCCAAAGAGGCAAAGGAAATCCTGATGCGCCACAACTACAAGGGAAATATT
>JACRCG010000221.1 GCA_016219145.1 Deltaproteobacteria bacterium
CGGCCCCGCCGAAGCTGTGCAATGGCGAACCCTGGCTGAGACATCCCGTTACCAGGTCGCCATTGACGAAGAGTCCATCAGATTGACTCCGCTGGGCAGACTGGCGGTCTGGCTGCGCTTCGTTCCAAAAGGAGAATCCCAGAGGAGAGCCGCTGCCGTCGATTATGGTGAAAACGGCTATCGTTCCCACCTTGAATCCTATGAGATCGACTGCAGTGAAAAGAACGCGGTGCTGACGCTGATCGATATTTTCGGCGCTTCCAAGACGCGACTGAAACGCATGCGGGGAGGACTCCAGCCCGACGCGATCATTCCAGGATCGGCGCTTGACAGGGCCGCCGAAAGGATCTGTCCGGCACTTGACGAAGAGGCTCTGGACGAAGAAGATCAAACGCCCGATCCGGAACCTGACCAGTTGCCTGAAGCAACTTCAGGCAGGCAGTTAAGCGAGGAGATGAAGCAGAACATACTGGAGTTGACAAAGCGGACCCAGGCGGAACCCGACAGCCTGGAGGCGTGGCGCTTGCTGGGAAATGCCTATTTCGACGCGGACCTTCCGGAACAATCGATCGAAGCCTACGGCCGGGCCCTGGCAATCAAGCCCGATGACACAGACATCCTCAATGATCAGGGGGCGATGTATCGCCAGACCGGAGAATTCCGCAAAGCGTTGGCCAACTTCGAAAAGGCTTTCAAACTCGATCCGGGAAACCTTGAGAGCCTGTATAACAGTGGCTACGTGCATGCCTTTGACCTGAACGACATTCCCCGAGCCCTGAAACTGTGGCGGCAATATCTGGAGCTGGACAGGAGCAGCGACACCGCCAGACAGGTGCAGAGTTTCGTGGAACGCTATCAGGATGAGCAGAAACAGCCCTGACATCATTTGCAGCAAAGAACAATCAACCCGCTGCGATGGAATTATCCGTCCCTCCCCCCTCCTTCCTGAACTCTCCCAGGCGTTTGTTAAGCGTCTGGCGGGTGATGCCAAGCAGCGCCGCGGCGGCCCCCTGGTTTCCCTTCACCTCTTTCATCGCTTCCACAATCAGGTAATCCTCCATCTGGCTGATACTGGGAAAACCTCCGAAGATTGACCTGATCATCTCAAAATCAGGTTCCTGATCCATTTTCTGCTGACTGAAGTCAAAATTATCGCTGCCCGGCATGACCATGCTGCTACCGTTCAGTGACAAGGTCCCCGACGCCTGGCGCACCACGGCATCGAAAACAATCGCTTCCAGTTCCCTGATATTGCCTGGGAACGGGTATGTTTTCAGCTGATCCGCAAATGCGGGATCAATTGCCATTGATTCCCGCCCCAATGCGGCACAGGCCTTGGAAATAAAATGTTCCATCAAGAGCGGTATGTCATCGGGACGATCCCTGAGCGGAGGTATCTCGATCTGATGGGTGCAAAGCCGGTAGTACAGATCATGCCTGAAAGTGCCGGCCGCCATCAAGGACCTAAGCGGCTTGTTGGTTGCCAGCACAACCCGTGCGGTGCTTTTGCGGGTCACATCGGATCCTACCGGATAATATTCCTGCTCCTGCAGCAACCTGAGCAGCTTGATCTGTGACAGATCGCTAAGGTCGCCGATCTCGTCCAGGAAAATGGTGCCGCCGGCCGCCCGGGCCAGCAATCCGTCGCGGGCCTGATCGGCCCCGGTGAACGCGCCCCGCTTGTGACCGAAGAGCGTATCGGAAAACATGTTGTCATCGAGACCGGCCACGTTGACGGCGACAAACTGCCCTTTGCTGCGGCATACGTTATGTATGGACTTTGCCAGCATGTCCTTGCCTACGCCGGTTTCGCCGGTGATCAGGACCGGAAGCTGCGATGGCGCGATGACCTCGACGTACTGGAATATGGAACGCATCCGCTTGTCGCAGGTGATGATAGAACTGAAGGCTTCCGGATATTTGAGCCGATCGGTCAGCAGGTAATCCTTCAGGGAGGACATTTCTCGGGAAAGGGTGCTGGCCTCCAGCGCTTTCGACACCGTGGCTTCCAGGCGGTCCGACTCGACCGGCTTTACAAGATAATCAAAAGCGCCGGCCCGCATGCATTCCACAGCCGACTGTGTTTCGTCCAGCGCTGTCATTATGATTACCGATGTGTGCGGATAAGTCGCAATTATCTGCGGGAGCAGCTCCTGCCCGGAAATCTGCGGCATGTACAGGTCGAGAACAACGACCGAAACGGGTTCTTCGGCTAGTATCTTCATCACTTCACGACTGTCAAGAGCTGTCAGAACCTTGCTGAAACCACGCCCCTTGAGCATGAGGCTGCTCGTTTTGAGAATGGCCGGTTCATCATCGACCAGCAGGACGGTACGGTTAAATTCATTCGCCATGTTTCTGCACCTCATTGATCTTGTGTGTTCTGTTGGCCGGAAGACTGATAACAAAGGTAGTACCGGACGGGGAGGAGCTGAAAGTCAGAGTACCGTCGTGATCATTAATGATGGAATTTGAAATAGAAAGCCCCAACCCGGTGCCCCCCTTATCCAGACGTGTTGTAAAGAAAGGCTCCAGAACCCTGCTGGAGATATTGTCGGGTATTCCGATCCCCTGGTCGGAAACTTCAATGCGGACCATGGCTGCCTGCGCATCATAACGGGATACGACCCGCACCTGCCGTTCGGGATCGGGAAGCGATTGCAGTGCGTTCAGAATCAGATTGATCAACACCTGCTCGATCTGCTGGGAGTTCCCCGACACGGTCGGCAGGGCCTGGTCGGTGTCAACCAGAAACCGGTGGGTATGGCGTCGGATCTGATGGCTGATTATTGTGGTTGCCTGATTAATCACATCATTGACATTCAGATCGTCCCGCATCCCTCTTTTGCCTTCACGGGCAAAGTTTTTCAAACTGTTGACGATGTCCCGGATTCGCCGCGAACCTTCGGTTATACTCTCGAGAAGATTCGGTATCTCGTCTTTCATAAGATCGAACGATACCCCGCCTATCTCGAAATCCCCGAATTGCTCCTGATACTCGACAAGGATCGGACGTGCATCCTTCCAGGATTTTGACAACAACTCCGAACTGACGATGATGTAGTTATTCGGGTTATTGATCTCGTGCGCTATTCCCGCCACCAGTACGCCCAGCGAAGTCATTTTATTGGCCTGGATCAGCTTGGCCTCAATCGCGCGATTCTCCTCCTCCGCCCGCACCCGGCTGCTGATATCCCTGATCGTGCAGAGAAGCACCTGCTGGTCGGCCAGCTCTATCCGGCGACAGCGGACGGAAACGTACATTTCCGAACCATCCTTGCCATGGGCATGCAGAATATCCACCCAATACCCGATATCGTTACCCGTTTCCAAGGTCTGGTTGTGAATTACACGGCACTCTTCCGGTGAAAACAGAAAGTCCGGAGGGTGGCCGACAAGCTCTCTCTTGTCGTAACTGAACATTTTCAATGCCACCTGGTTAAGATCAATCACCAATGTGCAATCCGTATTGAAAAGAAGAATGGCATCGGCACTCTGTTCGAATATCTGGCGAAAGCGGGATTCGCTCTCCTGGATCGCCTTCTGGGCCAATACCCGCTCGGTAACATCGCGATAACTCAGTACGCGGCCCACTATCTGGCCATCTACATTTTGCGGAGTACAGACCCTCTCGATAACCCTCCCGTCTTTGAGGTGCAGCACGTCATGATAGACTGAATCGGGACACTCATACAGATGACACAAGTGTCCGTCAAACTCATCCGGATCGACCAACTGACTGCGGATAGTCTCATTTATGCAAGCCACAGGACCTTCCGTGGCCAGTGTTTCAGATATTCCCCAAATATTGCAGTACTGCCGGTTGTGAATTGTAATCTGCTTTTCCATGTCAAACACGACGATACCGTCAGTGGTTGACTCGACCGTGGATTCCATCAGCGACAGCAGGTGGTCCCGCTCATTTTCGATACTCTTCTGCTGTTCGGCATACTGTTTCAATGGCCGGGCAATGGTCAGCCAGAGGATCGGACCGCTGACCGCAACCAGCATGATGCTTTCAAACAGGTGGTAGCCCACGGAGCGGGTCGGCCCGAAGAGAGCAAACAGTTCATTGACCGATTCCACCAGAAAAACAACCAGCAAAACACGAAACAGTATCTTGCGGGTGGTCAGCCTGTTGCTGTTTTGAATACTGCGCATGACTTGTCTCCAGCACTTCCGGTAACGGCACGGACAGGCGCGGTTGCATTTGATTGTAAAAAAATTTGACAAAAAGGCAACTGAATTCGCCTTACCACTAAATTGTTTATTTTTGGGATAGTATTGTGGTACCGTTCCGGAAATTAATGCGCCCGTAGCTCA
>JACRCG010000222.1 GCA_016219145.1 Deltaproteobacteria bacterium
AGTTGATGTCTGCCGCATCGTAGGTGCCGATCTTCTTGCCAGGTTTCTTGCCGCTGCCGATCAGGTTGAACTCTGGGTCTATCCCCAGATGCACGTCCGGATTTTTCAGGATCCATTCAAAACGCGGCAGAACCGAGCGGATATCGTCATGTCCGGTCTGGATGTCGATGAACATGATCGCTCCGGCTTCCTTGGCCCAGCCATAGACTTCGTTGACGATCTTGTCCGGCATGATCATGCGGTATTTTCCATCCTTGCCGGGTGCACCCTGCGCCACGACGGCGATCAGATGCAGGGCCGGCTGCACCGGGGTGGCGGGGTCGGCCGCCTGCCATTTGGCAACCTCTCCTTTAAGTCGTTGCAGCATGTCGTCTTTCTGGAACTCACCCAACGCGCCCATCTTCTTTGAGAGCGGATTGCCGTAGTAGGCCACAATGCGTTTCTGGGGAAGTATTGAGCCGGGCAGCGGGGCGGGGCAATTTACCGGCCAGCCGCACTTTTTTGCGTAATCCGGACTTTCACCGGCGTTGTACTTGATCTTCGGGGCCGCCGCGCGGGCTGTGCTGGTCTGGGCCGCAAAGGCCGCTGCCTTGCGGATGGCGCTGCTGGTTGCAGTAAAGACGGTCTGGTCGCTCTGAGGCGCGCTGCTGTTTGCCGTACTGGTATTTAGTTCTGCTGTTTTGTTGTCGGTACAGGCCGCAAGGGCAAGCGTCGATAACAATATAGCGCTTGCAATAAAAGTGGTAAAATGGCGCTTCACAATAACTCCTTAAGCTTTTCTTCTGCAATTCCTGCTGCCGAGGCAGGCAATGGACACAAAAAAGCCGGTAACGACTATCATCTCAGATAATCCGTCAACCCGGCTGTGTTCCGAAGACTTTGTCTGTCCCGCCATTCGAGGGCGGGAAATCTATCTCATCCAACACTGTTATTCTATTGATTTTTTTGACTCTACGCCAGTCGTAACGCAAAAGTCAAAGTATTTATACGGGTTCTGGGCAACTGCCTCAAGACATCAAGGATATCTCAACCGGTCGCTGTTACTCTTCCGGATCGTCAGTCAGAAAATCCTCGGCATCGATTATGTCCTTTACCTTGTGCAACAGTTCATCCGGCCATTCCCTGATCGGCAGCCTGGTAAGGATCTTGGACTCCTCGAAAGTCAGATCAACGTCGTCCGGCAGTTTGTCTGCCAGTTCAGCCACCCAGTTGATCTCGTCAGGTGTCAAAGGGGGTTCCAGCGAAAGTTTGTTTATGGTATCCATATCAGACCTCAGTGTGTTTTTTCGGCAGAAGATTACAAGGAAAGCCCGGTTGAAACAAGGTCAATTTTGAGAGCTGCGGATGTTACAGGCAGCATCTGTTTTTTGTATAACTGAAAGACATGAGGTAATGATTGCATCACATTAAAAAGCGTGGTAAACGGATGATTAATTTTAGCAGTTTTCTCCAAACGAGCTCCAGCCAAGGGGGTGGCAACTTGGAAAACAGGGTATTCACAAGGGTTAACCTGTCTGAATGGGCAACAGTTTCATACGAGAATCAGGTTTTTGGCGGACTTGTCGAAAATATCAGTCTGAGAGGGCTGTTCGTCCAGACCAATCAGACATTGCCTCTGAACATACCGGTTGAAGTCAGTGTTCATCACTCGATCGACAAGTCTCTGAACCTGAGTGCGACCGCTGTCCGCCAGTGTAAAAACGGACTTGGCATGCGGATCAACAGGATGGATATTCATTCACTGGTATACTTGAGGGGATTGGTGGAAGAAAAGTGCCAGAATCCGGAGCAAGTCATGCACGAAACAAAGAAAATGGTAAGCTACATGCTGTCTTGATATTCTGAGTATGTCAGCCGGATAAGTTATTTATTTCTGGAGGCGCCCGATTGGTCGCCTCCATTGTTTTGTAAAGTTACAACATCAAGGAGGAATTCTGTATGAACAGCTGCCCTTGCGGAAGTGGCGCAACCTATTCTGACTGTTGCGAACCGTTCATAACCGGGGCGCTCCCGGCCAAAACAGCGGAGCAGCTTATGCGGGCCAGGTATTCGGCCTTTGTGGGCGCACAGATGGATTTTATCTTCGACACCACCCATCCCGATCATCGCAAGGGATATGATCATGCCGGTACGAGGGAATGGGCCGAAAACTCGGAATGGCATGGGCTTGAGATAATTGATACCATCAAAGGCGGCGTTGATGACATTGTTGGCCAGGTCGAATTTATTGCCCGCTTCAGCGAAAAGGGTGAACAGCGTGAACACCACGAAAACGCCCAGTTTGTGAGAGAAAACGGCAACTGGTTTTTCAGCGAGGGGAGTATGGTGAAACCTCGCCCTGTTACCGTCAACAAGGTCGGGCGAAACGATCCCTGTATCTGCGGGAGCGGTGTCAAGTACAAGAAGTGCTGTGGCAGATAGTGCTCATCCCGAAACGTCCCTTGCCGCTGCCGTCAATAACTGAAACCATGTGAAATAGGAGCGTTTATGGCCAGATGTGCAAACTGCAACGCCCCGTTGCCGGATGGATCCCAGCTGTGCGCTTATTGCGGTGACCGCAACGACATCGATCTCAAGGGGATACATTATTTCACAACCCATGCTGTTGACTCGCCACGCACCTGCCCACGCTGTGATACTCGTCTGAAGAGTATTGACCTTAAACTGAACGGCACTTTTCTGATTGAAAGGTGCGATCAGTGTATGGGGCTGTTTTTCGACCCGGGCGAACTGGAAGCGCTTTTGGATGCGACTGTCTCCAATGTGTTCCTGATTGACAGAGTTGGTCTGGATGGAATAAATCTGCGTCGGCAGCCCGACCAGTATCCAGTTTCCTACATCAAATGCCCGGTCTGTTCAAATTTGATGAACAGGGTTAACTTTGGCGCCAAAAGCGGTGTTATAATTGACCGTTGCAAGGCTCATGGTGTCTGGCTGGATGGCGGTGAGTTGCGGCATCTGATGGAATGGATGAAAATGGGTGGTCAGCTTCTTAATCAGGAGCGACAGGAGCAGGCCAGACTGGAAGAGCTGAAAAGAGAGAGCGAACAGCGCCAGAAGCTGGCCGCTTACAGCAGCGAACCGTCCCCTTTCGACAGCTTCGGTGATCCGTTGCGAAGGTCCGATCCCGATCTTTTCGATATAGTATTTAAGGCTGTAAAGTATTTTGTCAGGTAATTAAAGGAAAAATGTGCTATATGTGATTCACACCTGAACCACAGGGACCAACCCTGTGGTTTTTTTTGGGCGTTTGCGCCAAGGGAGATATAATGACTGCTCGACTATCAGCTGGAAGCACTGTTGAAACGCGCTGTACACGCTGCAAAAGTGTTCTGAATCATACGATTGTAGCCATGGTCGGGGAAAAGATCGTGCGTGTGGAGTGCAGTACCTGCTTCGGGGTTCACAGCTATCATCCGGTCAAGGCCGCCAAAGTATCCAGCGCGGCCAAGTCTGCTCCCGATAAAGCTGTTGCACCACGCAAGACCAAGGCCGATCCTGAGGCCGTCGCACGTGCCGAGTGGGAAGCGCTGCGGCTTTCAATTGATCCGGCGCAGGCAATCAATTACGATATGACTCGCACCTATCGCATAAGGAATGTGCTGTCTCATCCAAGTTTCGGGCTTGGTGTCGTCCGGGCCGTCCTTCCGCCAAACAAGATTGATGTGCTGTTCCAGAGCGGGAAAAAACTGCTTCGCTGCGGATGAACACCCGGTTCACTAAAGGCTCAGCCGGATTAGTGGCGCTAATCGCCAATCGTGTGTTTTTGCTGGATTCATGCGACAGCTCCCGCGCTTCCGGAACAGAATTTGAGAACTTATGAAAATTCCGAAAAAATTTGAAATGCTGGTCTGCAACGGCCTCGTGGACGAAGTCGTCTCACAGCTTATGAGCGGCAAGGAGGCGGAGGTCTACGTCGTCAGATCCCTTGGAGAGTTGCGTTGCGCCAAGGTCTACAAAGACAGCGACCACCGCAGTTTCAGTTCACAGGCCCGTTATCAGGAAGGGCGCAAGGTAAAGAACAGTCGCCAGGCCCGCGCCATGGGAAAAAATTCGAAGTTTGGCCGAAAAGAGCTGGAAGGAGCCTGGCAGAACGCCGAGGTGGACGCGCTGCAACGCCTTGCCGCCGCCGGAGTACGTGTTCCGCAGATCTTCAGCTATGCCGGCGGGATCTTGCTGATGGAGCTGGTCACGGATGGCAACGGTAACAACGCCCCCCGGCTGAACGATGTAACGCTTACCGCAGCGCAGGCCCTTGAGTATCACAGGTCGCTGATCTCGCAGATAGTCCTGATGCTCTGTGCCGGACTGGTGCATGGCGACTTGTCCGAGTACAACGTGCTGGTCGGCTCGGACGGGCTGGTGATAATCGACCTGCCACAGGCCGTCAATGCAGCTGGTAACAACAACGCCGCCAGCATGCTGCTGAGGGATGTATCAAACGTGACCGCCTATTTCGGCCGCTTCGCTCCGGAACTTATCGGCACTGACTATGGCAGGGAGATCTGGAAGCATTATGCTTCCGGCAAACTAAGCCCGGAGACCAGGCTGACCGGCCGTTTTGAGCAGAGCAGCGTACCGGCCGACGTGCGAGGAGTCATGCGGGACGTAGAGTCGGCGCGTCGCTGGCATGAACTCACAATTGGCAATGCTCAAAAAGAGCGCTGATGCAGAAACCGGCACTTCATTGAAATAAAACGGAAGATTCTCCCTCGCTGTAAACCTGGATCGAAATCTTGTCCTTCAAGACGATCATCTCATTAAACTTCAGATTTTTGATATCCCCCTTCAGGAACAGATGTTCCGCCAGTTGTATCCGCTCAAGTGCTTTTCCAGCCATCTGGCGCGACTTTTCCAGTTGCTCGGTCAGGTTCATGTTAAGCTTGTCCTGAATCATGTTCCTGATGGTTCCGTGGAGGAACCAGTCGGCCGATTTCAACAGCAGACTCTGGGTCTGCATGTCAAAATCCACATCCACAACTGAAAAGACTTTGGTCTCCTGGTTGAAAGCCGGCCTGGCGGTCAGATAGAAAACCCCCTCCAGCGAACCCTGGGTTTGCAGCTTCACGACCAGCTTGTCACCGTTGCCATACAGATCAAGTTCCGTTATGACAATGCTTTTCCCTTCGGAATCAAGCTGCTTGTTCAGCAGCAGGTTCGAGAGGATGGTCTTCAGGTCTTTGTAGAAGAGATCTGCATTCAGGGCAACGCGGAAGGTCTTGTCAAAGGTGTTGACCAGTTTGAGGTTGGGAAGCGGCAGCAGAGGCCGGACTGCCGGTTCCGGTCCGACCACGAGTTCGGCAAGGGTGCTGATGCCGACACTCAGCTTCACGCGGTTGTTCTGGGCGTAAAGCGGGAAAAGCATTACCTCGTGGGGAGTCAGTTTCAGCCAGGCATTGAAGCTCTTATCCAGCAAAAGCGGTTTCTGGGCTGTGTCCCAGACCTTGGCAATCTGCGTTTTAAGGGGGATCTGTTCGTTGATCTTCTGGGTGACAAGATCGGAGAGCAGTTTCTGCACCGGCTGTGAAATGCTTTCCATGATGCCGCGCGGTTTTATCGAAAGAGGCCCGATGCCGATATTCTCGGCCAGCAGGTCGCTCAGCCCCAGATAGCTTACCTCTGTATGAAATCGCCAGTCAGGGGTGATAGTGGCCCTGGCTTTAAATTTAAGTTTAAGAGGAATGGCTTTGGTTTCAAACATCCCGTAACCGAGTGTCATGCCGACCGGCAGGGTGATGTACAGAAAGTTGTCGGCGGCGCTCAAGGTGATCGGGCCGTTTCGCACTACCTCTGCGGTCAGCCCTCTGGAGCCGGTTGAACCTTTGTAGAGCTCTTTGCGCACAGTCCGGTTCATGACCATGGCGAGGTCATCTGTGGATGCTTCAACAGGGATGTTAATGGTGGATGCTTCCTTTTTAAGTGCCGCGAGAAAGGCTTCATCCTTTGGCGGCCCTGCCGTAAGAGACTCCGCTCCGGCGCTGGAAACGCCGGTTATGGCGGCCAGAGACAATGCCGTCAGCGCCGCAAACAGTGATCTTGAATACATGTACGAACCTTTCCTGGGGAGATTTGCGCAGAATACCTCCGGAATGCCCGATAGTCCACCTTTCTTGCATTTTTGCCGGAACACAGTATAGTTCTACCTGGTTACAACAAATTGTTCAGCAGTGCATGGCGTCTTCCTGGCGCTCTCCAAATACGGCTCGATGCGATCCTGGGCCATATGTCCGGACAAGCTTGGGGGTATCTGTTTTGGTTAATGAAACTACATCGCCAGAGGCAGGCCTGGTCGGCAATCTTCTAAATACGATTATCCGCCTGCAAAACCACCTGCGCCTTTACGGCGAGAATAACGCCAATATTGAGCAGACGACAGCAAAGCTTCTGGACCTGCTGGGGCAACTGTTCGAGAGCGAGGATCCGGTTCTGATCAATGTCGCCAGGCATGGCTTCATTCATGATGGTGTTTTTGTTGAGCGCCCCAACAGAACTTTCATGTCATTTGCCAATCACCTGTTTCAGCACGGCATTGCAGCCCTGATTCTGCACAAGGGCATACAGGCCAGAGCGATTTATGGTTTTCTGGCGCTGGTGAATCGTAAGCCCTCGGAGACCTGGGATGATGGAGGAATGGAAAGCTGTCTGCGGCTGCGCAATATCGAACTTCTCGAAGTCAGAGAAATGGCGGAGCATGACTTCATACTGGATGTCACGGCTTCCGAAAACGAGCTTGACCTGCAATCAAAAAAATCTGAACTCTGGGAGCGTCTTGCTTTTTCGTTAGTGCATGAGCACCGCTTTGCCGACGCAGACCTGGAACTCGTCAGGGAAATGTCTCCGGCAGCTCTGGCTGAGTTGACCAACCTGAATTGTCAGAAATCAACCGAAGCTCATAGAATCGACCTAACCCGCAATCTCAGTCGTTTTCTGCTATCACTTAAACAGGAAACTGTCCGCGCTTACCGTCTGGAGGCTGTCAGGCGGCTGGCCGAGTACGTAAACGCGCTGTCCCCCGATTTGCGCAATCTCTTTCTGAACAATGCCTTCAGCCTCAATCTGGATGCCGATCTTTCTGAGGGATTCATGGCCGGCCTGTCCGATCAGATCATTCTGGATGCCTTGCAGAATGCCTCTGCGGGCGGTAATTACACCCCTCCTGTCATCGTAAAACTGCTCAGCCGGCTGGCTGAAGAGCGTGGAATCATGGAAAGTGCGACACCGGCCGGTATCGATGGCGGACAGGAAAACACAGTCAGGCTGAAAACTCTTTTCAAAGCGGATGATTTTGACAACTATGTCCCCAAACAGTATCAGGATGCGCTTCTGAACATCGTCAGGAGCGATCATTTGCCGAACCGGACTACGGAACATATTGAGATACTCAAGTCAACCCTTGAACAGTCCGTAATGGAACAGCACCTGGGCGACATTCTTCTGGAAATCCTCAGAGGAAGCGGCAGCCAGATTGATTCTGCTGCAATCCGGGGCAGCCTGGCAGCAACACTCGACTTATATCTCAACTCCCGAAATTACGGCAAGGTAAAGGAAATATATGGCTTTTGCACCGATAGCGGGATGGATGATGAAATCCGTTCTGAATTGGCGAGCTATTTTTCTTCAGAAAGATTTACTTCGGCAATTTTCAGTGATCTGGCTCGGGCCGACAAGATGAAGGCCGATGAAATCCGGGAGTTGATTTTCTGCCTCGGACCATATTTTATTGACCCCTTGCTGGAGAGGCTAGGTGAGGAAACTGACAGATCAGCCAGGCGCAGTTACCTGAGCATCCTGCTCAGACTGGGGGAAGAATGCAAAGCCAAGGCTGTTGCAAGGCTGGATGACAAGCGCTGGTTTGTCACCAGAAATATGCTGTATCTGCTTCGCGATTTCGACGATCCGGCCACTTTGCCCCACATAAGGCGCTACCTTGATCATCCGCACCCTAAAGTTCAGCAGGAAGCGCTCAAGACATGTCTGCTCTTCAAGGATTCCAAGGCTGTGCCGGCCATGTTGAAAGCGCTGGAGTCCAGTGAGGAAGGCGCCCTGATAAGCTCAATAAGGCTGGCCGGATTTTCTGGAGATTCGCAAGTTTGTGCCAGATTGCTGTCACTGTTGAAAAAAGGGTCGCTGATGAATTATCGCCTTGAAATCAGGAAGGCGGCTGCCAGGGCGCTGGTTACAGCAAATCCACGGCTGGCCCTGCCGGAATTCCAGGAAATCCTTTCCTCCGGCAGTCTGCTGCATTCAGGCTCGCTTAACAGCCTGAAAATTGAACTCATAACCTTGTTGGACAACTATCCGGCCGAAATCGCAAGCGGTCTGCTGCTTGAACAGGTTAAATCCGGATCGCCGGAGGTAGCGCGCGCCGCGCAGGCGGTGCTGCTCAGGATAAAGGGGGCCAGACAGCATGAATAGCGGCCAGAATATAATTCAGCTGCGCGAGATACTGCGCTGCCTTGCTCAGGTTGTTTCTACTGCTGCGTTATATTCGCCCGAGCATCCAAAAGTCTTGTCCGGCATTCCGGGAGTTATCGACCCATTGCAGCAGTTTCTTGCCAAAGAGCAGGAGCTTACCCTGATTGTGACGGATAATGTCATGTTGTACCTTGGCAAACCACTGGAGCAGGATCCCAATGTACAGCGTCTGGCCAGAATATTTACCAGACTCGAAATCGGATTTGTCAGGATAGTGCCGGGGGTGGACTCAGCCGACCTGCGACAGCTGATAAGATGCGTCTCTGGACAGGAAAGCCTGGACGTTCTACGGACCCGCTCTTCGAAGATCAGTATCGGTTTTGTTGATGTCGACTCCAAGGGGGACGGCGACCGTGGAACTTCTGCTGAAGCCTATTCCGGTCTGACGCCCCTGCAGCTGGAAGAGCTGAAGAACACCTACGAAAGCATTGCGGGACAGGAACAGACAGATTTCCGTCATGTCATATCTCTTGTGGCGGGATTCATTGAAGCATTTCGACGTGAGGCCAACCCTCTCATGGCTCTGGTTCCAATTCGGGAACTGGATGAATATACCTTCACCCATTCAATCAACGTCGGAATCCTCAACATTGCCCAGGGTATGTCGCTTGGCATTGAAGGACAGCTTCTGCATGACCTCGGCGTTGCAGGCATGCTTCACGATTCCGGGAAAACCCGCATTGACCGCCGGATTATTCAAAAACCGGGAAGTCTAACCGAAGAGGAGTTCGCCGTAATAAAATCACATCCTTCCTATGGCGCCCAGTACCTCATGAATCAGGCCGGTGTGCCGGCGGTTGCAGTTATGAGCGCTTACGAGCATCACATGCGCTATGATCTCCAGGGCTATCCGCAGGTCCCAGCAGGTTGGCAGCTTAATCTTTGCAGCCAGATGACTATGGTTTCAGATACTTTTGATGCCCTGCGCACCCGCAGAATATACAAGGGCGCCTGGGATTTCCCCAAAGTGTGCGGCCATATGCTGACGTTGGCCGGTTCTCAATTGAACCCTGATCTTACGATCAATTTTTTGAAGCTGCTGGCTGATCTTGGCGAGACCCTTCCTGACCTGCCGCAAGATGATGTTATCCCCGCCAGAAACAATTACTGCGAATAAACCGGACGCCCGCTGTTACTGCAAGATTGGTAGTTCAGAGCGTTTCTATCTATTGACCTGAGGCGCTTCTTCGAAAACAGTTCCAGGTTGCTGCCCTCCGACTGCGTTCTGCCTGGATGGCGGAATTGCGGGGCCGGTTTCCGGGCTTTCCGGTTTAGGGCAGTAATCGACAGGTTCACTCCCGGCGATGTAGAATTCATCCCGTCTGTCAGGATTGTCCCCGCTTGCCAGGCAGCCGGTTGCAGGGTTGATGGAGACTGATACGACTGTATCGGGTCTGGGAA
>JACRCG010000225.1 GCA_016219145.1 Deltaproteobacteria bacterium
AGGACAAGTCCGATACCACCAGCAAGACATCGCAGTCGCTGAATCTCTCCAGTTCCGCAGAGCTGTACCGTGGCATCAACCTGAGCCTAAATGTAGGCGGCGCCCTGACCAGCGACAACAGCGGCAAGGAGCAGCAGAGCCTGAACAGCAGCCTGGGTGTCAACCTGCTGCCGCACAGATCCATGAGCATCAACGTCGGCGCTTCCGACCAGGAAAGCTGGGCTTCGGGCGGAGATACCCGCCCCGACAACAAAGTCAGCTACAACCGCTCGGTCGATGTCACGGTTTCATATACTCCGCTGCAGACGGTCTACCTGTTCGGTGCGTTCAATATCGTTGTCCAGTCTCACCAGAAAACCCAGACCGCCCAGAGTGTGGGCGGGTCCTGGTCTCCGTTCAGGGACGGCGCCCTGCAGCTGAACATTTCCTATCGCGAGGCGATCCAGGCTGACAGCACCAAAGACAGGACCTTTACCAATTCGGCACATCTGATCATCAGGCCCGGTATGTTTCTGGATCTCTCGTTTCTTATGGCCAGCTCCGACGGAGTCACTCAGAAAAGCGATGTCCAGAGCCTGTCCGGTTCTTTCAGGGCCAGTTTTTAACAGGATAATATTTTCATGGCGGGGGGAACCAGCATGGAACAACGACACAAGAAAAAGCAATCCGGACTGTTCGGGCTGGTATGTGCGGCCCTGCTCGGATTGGTGGTAATGGTTTGCGGCGGCTGCGCATCGCAGGGTGACCTGTTCCGCGACCCCAGCATGGATTTCGGTGCGATCAGGACGGTTGCGGTGATGCCGTTCACCAATCTATCGAGGGACCAGTTGGCCGGGGAGCGGGTGCGGGACGTGTTCTCCACTGCGCTGATGTCGACAGGCGCCATCTATTCGCTGCCAACCGGCGAAATTGCCCGGGCCATCAGCAATATCGGTTTGAGCAACTCCACTGCGCCCTCAATCGAAGATGCTGTCAAGCTGTCCAAGGCGCTCAAGGCTGACGCGATCATTACGGGTGTTGTTCGCGAGTATGGCGATGTGCGTGCCGGGAATGCAGCTGCCGATGTAATCGCCCTGAGCCTGCAGCTGATCGAGGGGCAGACCGGGCGGGTGGTCTGGTCGGCGAGTACCTCGCAGGGTGGTATCGGCATCATGGAAAAGCTTTTCGGGGGCGGCGGAAAACCGATCAACGATGTGACGGAGAAAGCGGTCAATGATCTCATTAACAAGCTGTTCGAATAAATATCCACTGAAGAGGCTGTTGCTGGCGCTGGCCGGAATATGCTGCTGCGGGCTGGCCGGCTGTGCCAGTCAGTCCGTCGGCTATCCGCTCTTCAGTTCCTCGGTTCCCAGCTGGGGGCCGAAGATAGCAGTGTATCCGATCGAAAACCTGAGCGGTGCACCGGCGCCGCTCAGGGAGCTGCAGGAGGAGCTGGCCGCCACCCTGCAACGTGCCGGAGCGCGCATCGTTGATCAAGCAGCACTGGATGGCTTTTTTGAACGCCACTGGGTGCGTTACGTGGGAGGCATCGACGAAGCGACTTCAGCCGCTCTGCGTGATGAAACCGGAGCAGACGCCGTGCTGATTACCAACCTGGAGCTTTATAACGAACAGTTTCCTCCGCGCATTGCCATGATGGCGCGCCTGGTCAGTACTGTCGATTTGCCCGAAATACGCTGGATGGACAGTTATGCCAGGACCGGAGATGAGGCTCCCGGACTGCTTGGGCTCGGTATCATCGATGATCCGGTGCGCCTGAGGGGCCTGGGTTTCGAGTATCTGGAAACTTCCATGCGCAAGTTCATCATGAATCCGCCTGAGCGTGAGCATAAAGTTTCCGCCCGTGAGATCCGTGAAAACAAGCCGTTCACAATTTCGGACCTGATGGACAAGATGAAGGATGAACCACGCCAGTCTGCTGACGAGCCGGTGAACGGCAGGCCGTGGTTTTCCCAGGTCGGCGAGCTGGTTTCCTACCGTTATCAACCAAGAACCTGGTACAGCTCGCACGATGTTCTGGATGACCAGCTGCGTTCGATAGCACTGATACCATTTCTGGATCTGAGTACACGCAAATACGGCGCTGAAGTGCTTGTGCTGCATCTGGCCAAGCAGCTGGTTCTTGACGGGAGATTCAAGGTGGTTGAACTTGGAGTGATCCGTGACAAAATTCTTGTGTCCCGCATAATTATGACCAGCGGAATATCAAACTCAAACATTGACGTCATATCAAACAGCCTGGGTGTCGAACTTGTCATCAACGGCAAGTTGTTCGACTACCTTGAATCCAATACGGCCGGCCAGAACCCCAAGGTCGATTTCTCCTTACAAATGTTCGAACGTGATACCAGAAAAATACTCTGGAACTCCCACAGTCGCAATCAGGGCAATGACGGGGTGTTTTTCTTTGATGTCGGCCAGGTCAGCACCGCCAGTGCCCTGACCGACAGGATGAGCCAATCATTGGTGAACCGTCTGAACGAGAATGCATCCGAGAAAAGATAGACAGAACATATCCCAATGCATAAGCGAGGATTTATGAAACCAACGTCACTTGTACTCCTGTCCATTCTTTCCCTTTCTTTTTCAGCCTCACTGGCCATGGCCGATGTACCGCCTGTCCAATCGCCGGATGC
>JACRCG010000224.1 GCA_016219145.1 Deltaproteobacteria bacterium
ACCACCGAAAACAGCTTAAACAATAATAGCAATACAATAGATAGTATGCTATCTAATACGCATGAATATATCCAACGCAACCATTGACCGCAGCAATCTCCTCTACCACCTGGGAATCCTGACACGACGCTGGCGCCAGGTCCTGGACAACGAATGCCGGGGGGCCGGACTGACGGATGCCACCTGGCGTCCGCTGCTGCATCTCCACATACTCGGGGACGGCGTTCGCCAGAAGGATCTGGCGGCATCGATCGGCATCGAGGGCCCCTCCCTGGTCCGGCTCATCGACACCTTGGTGGCAAAGGGGCTGGTCCAGCGTTCGGAAGATGACAGCGACCGGCGCGCGAAACTGCTCCGCCTGACACCTGAAGGGCAACGGGTGGTGGCACGGATTCGGGAAATCGTGACGATGCTTGAAAACCGGCTCCTCAGCCATTTCAGCGAGGATGACATAAATCGTTTTGGACAGTTGGTCCTCACTCTGGAAACGACGGTAAACCAGGCACGGAGTACGGTGAAACAGTAAACGCGCCGCACCAGCCCAGTAATGCAGGAAACAGTGGCGGTTTCTAAAACTGCGAACTGAAATCTATCGCCACGGGGTGCGTAAAATCATGAAGATCCTTACCATCACCTGCTGGAGCCATAAAATAAAATACCACCTCTTTTCCGGGGAGGAACGGACACTGCTTGCTTCTGGAATGATTGAACGGGTGGGGCTCGGCGGTTCATTCATCAGCCAAACGGTTCCCGGCCGGGAGCCGATTCAGTCGGATGCAGGGGACAACGATCACAGGAGCGCTGTGGCGATTATCATTGCAACTCTGGCCGATCCCCAGAATGGCGTGATCACCGACGCCTCGGAAATTTCGGCTGTCGGGCACCGGGTAGCGCATGGGGGTGAACAATTCCGGCATTCCGTACTGCTTGACGAACTTGTACTCGGCTCGATTCGAAAACTTCAATATCTGGCGCCAATGCATCTGGCACCCAACATCGCCGGAATCGAATCAGCCATGAGACACCTGCCCGCTATTCCCCATGTGGCGGTTTTTGATACCGCGTTTCACTCCTCCATGCCGGAGTGCGCCTTCACCTATCCGCTTCCATACGAATGGTACGAAAATCATGGCGTGCGCCGCTATGGCTTCCACGGCCCCTCCCATCTCTATCTTTCACGGCGGGCTGCCGTGCATCTCGGCAAACCGGCTGCCGCCTGCAACCTGATAACCATTCACCTCGACCGGGGCGTATCGCTCTGCGCCATAAGGAACGGACTCTCCGTGGACACAAGTATGGGCATGACGCCACTTGAGGGGGCGGTCATGGAAACACGCTGCGGAGACATTGATCCCGGCATCCAGGTCTATATGATGAATTTGATGGGGCTCTCCGCAAAGGAGCTGGAACAGGTACTCAACAACAAAAGCGGAATTGCGGGTATTACGGGTCAGCAGCTGGAGCGGCGGAACTTCTTGAAGGCGGCTCTGGACGGAGACACCCGTTGCGCATTGGCACTGAAGATTGAAACCTACCGTCTCAGGAAATACATCGGATCATTTCTGGCGATTGCCGGGCCTCTGGATGCAATCGTTTTCAGCGCCGGGTCAGGCCACCTGGAATGGGCCGCAAGGGAAATGGCGCTGGAGGGGCTCGGTTGTTTGGGGATATGGCTAGACCCGGACAGAAACAGCACCGTACGGTCACCACGGCAAGAGCTGGAAATAACCGGTGCAGATTCGCGGATCAGAACCTTCGTCATTCCGTCAAACGAGGAGCTTGTAATTGCCGATGAGGTCGCGGCGATTCACTCGTCTTCAAACGGATAAACAGCATGACACCTGGGGGAGGCTGGAGTATGGACGAGATCACATCAACACCGATATGACTGCCGCAGTGGTGATTGACAGCTGCGGTTCATGAGTGGATGGCGGCTTCCCCGGATGGAGTGATCATCACACCCCGATGTCCTCATTCCACAGATCCGGTCTTTCCCCAATAAAGCGCGTCATCAGATCGACGCATTCATTGTCCTGCAACACTTCCAGCATTACACCGCGGGACCGGAGCCACTCCTCCTCCCCCATGAAGGTAATGTTTTCGCCGATTATCACTCGGGGGATGCCGTACAGAAGAATCGCGCCGCTGCACATGGAACAGGGGGACAGGGTCGTGTACAGCACCGACTCGCGATAGACGCTTGCCGGCCGGCGACCGGCATTTTCCAGGGCATCCATCTCTCCGTGCAGGATGGCGCTCCCCTTCTGCACCCGCCGGTTGTGGCCACGACCGATGATTTCCCCGTTGTGAACCAGCACCGACCCGATCGGAATGCCTCCTTCGGCAAGCCCCTTTTGTGCCTCCTCGATTGCTGCCCACATGTATCGGTCCATGGTGATCACCTCCAATTATCGTTGTACATATCAGTGTCAGAGAATTCATCGGATCATAGTTCTCTCCGAAACGGCAGTTACTCAGTCGTGGTGTTGACTGACTTGATACCATCGAATCATCTGTCACCCTGACGTTCTATTTATGCTGATCAAAGAACTTACGGGCTTCCGAAGCGCATAACGGCGCCTCGTATGCACTATGGTAGTTTTTATAGTATGTTGCCGGATCATTAGTCAACACGTTGCCATAAATCGACTCAATCGTGGCATTAACATCCACCAGCGACACATTGGACCCGCCACGGCTGTGAAAATCGTCATAGGCCGCTTGCGTATTTATATTGAACTTGACCACCGGATCACCAGAGCCGCTGCAAAGCTTTGTAGGAGCCTTTGGATCCCAGCCAAGCAAATCCTGTTTTTTCGCAGCAACTATCGTGGCATTGTTCGGGTTTGTGGAAAGATCCGTCAGGTAGGAAGAATTAAAAACAGCATCCCTTGCGGTTGCAGGTGCTGTTGCGGTTGCAGGAAGCCTTGCCAGATCGGAAGGGTAGTTCACTGCCGGCATAAGCGCTTCGATGAAGCTGTCGTAGGGGGCATTGAATACATCAGATGCTTTGGCATACAGGTTTCCATAAACCTTTTGCCAAGCGGTAATCTGGAACGGCACAAAATACTGCACGCCAAGGATCGGATTGGCAACACCGTCAATCAGCGCCCGAGAGACATTATACGATCCGGCGAGGTGTGCCGCCGCAACCAGATTGAATTCACCCGCATTGTCGCGTTCGATGGCACGATGGGTCGCCATGGCAGCATGTCCACCCTGTGAATAGCCGCTGACCATGACCTTGCCGTTTAACATAATCCCCAACGCCGGCGCAGCATTTCGCGCCGCACGGATCGAGTCGATTACGGCGCTTGCTTCCGTGCCCGCATGTATATAGGGATGATAGGGATAGCTGGAAAGTGCATACCCGAGATAATCTGTTGCAACCACTGCATACCCCTGCGAGGCAAAGAAGGTCATAAGGAGCATGGCAGTAGGATCGGTGAGGTCCATGGCATTGGAGTGTGCTTTTTCTAGGTTGGTGCCTCTGGCAAACGCAACCAGCGGCAACGGCCCCTGACAAGCCGGGTCCGTCCCACTGGGGACAAAAAGAGCGGCAGAAGCATTAGTAAGTTCACCCGGCTGCACTCCGGGCGTCTGGTAGTTTATCTGTAACACCTTGACATCACATTTGGCGGGTCCGGTCAAAGCCTGCAGTCCGTTTGCTGTAGTCACCGAATCAAGCTGAGCGATGTTTTGCGTGCTTTTTTCGGCAGGGGCACCAATAAGTTTCCCGCGAAGAGCGGGAGTATCATTGTTTCCTCCGCAACCGGCCAAGATAAGGCTTGCCAGAATAATCAAGCAGCTTTTACAATAATTCATTTTTCATCTCCTTTTACCTACTTGCAGTTGCCGGAACGACCAATTGATTACTGCGCAAAATATTCCGCAGTGGTCCTGACCGACCTGATCCCGACCGAAATGGTCGAACCGTCCTCTTTTCTGCCATGCAGGACAAACTCGCTCAGGCCGACATGGTTGCTGCTGCCCCAGTCATAGGTGTAGCCGAGACGGGTCCAGGGATATGGTGTTGAACCCATGGTGTAGATATTTCTCGTGCGGTTGTTGAACCAGGATGTATAGGTCTTGAACACGCCGTAGTCAGCTCCTTCGGTTGCCCTGACCTTGTTGTAGGGATTAAGTATCCGGAATGTGTCAGTGGGGAACCCTGTTTCGCAAGATATGTCGGAAATCTCGGTATCGGGACAGGGGCGAAAGAGATCCTGCGGAGATACCCACATCTCCAGCATGTATTTCGCTTCTTTCGGGTCACCCGCAACGGCATATTCCGGCGGCAGCCCCAGCAGTTGGGCAATGCGCAGCGGCTCCGGACGGTTAACGCCAAAAAAATTCCTGATTTCCGGCACCACCGTCACCCAGGAGTCGTATCTGTAGGTCGGGCATTCGCCCCCTTCAATGCAGGACGTGTTGCCGCTGCATCCGCCGGGGTCGGCACATTTGTAGTATTTACCGGCCTCACCCAGCCAGGTCACCACCAGCAGGCGCGACCCGATCACGCCGTTTTCCCAGATCAGTGCCGGGTTGTCATTGCTGATCGGCGTGAGGTAGCGGGATATTTCAGATGGCACAACCGTGCGGGCATCGGCAACGGCACTGGAATACCGAGCCTGCAGACTGACCTGCTCCGGTGCGGCTCCGGTTGACGAGTTGCTGCCACAGGCTGCAAGCAAGGGGAAAAATGACAACAATGACAGAGTGGCAAGGTGTTTCAGATAGTTCATACAGACTCCTTTAACTGATGACGCTCTTACGGGCCAATCACAATAATCCAGAGAATTGCAATTGACGGGAAAGCATCCTGACAAGCGTTTTCAAACAGCTGGCAAATTATTTGGTTGTTTTTTTATATGGTTTGAGTAGAGCTGAGTGGTCTGGATTACGAAGTCTTCCGGTCCAGGCTGCGGTACTGGATCGCCTCGGCGATATGCTGCTCGCGGATCGAATCACTGCCGTCCAGGTCCGCAATCGTGCGGGCCACCTTGAGGATGCGGGTGTAAGTCCGGGCCGAGAAACCGAGGCGGTCGGTGACCAGTTCCAACATGCGGTTGCCGGCCGGGTCCAGTTCGCAGTATTTCTTGATGAAACGCGGCGTCATCTGGGCGTTGCAGTGAATCTTGGTGCCACGGTAGCGCTCCAGCTGCAGTTCGCGGGAGCGCCCCACCCGTCCGGCAATCGCCGTGGAACTTTCGGCCTCGCTGCGGTCGGCCAGGTCGCGGTATTTGACCGCCGGAACTTCGATGTGGATGTCGATCCGGTCAAGAAGCGGCCCGGAGATACGTGAACGATAGCGATGGATAGCAATCGGCGTACAGGTGCAGGGGTGGGTCGGGTCGGAAAGGTAACCGCAGGGGCAGGGATTCATCGCCGCCACCAGCATCACCCGCGAGGGGTAGGTCAGCGAGAGCAGCGAACGGGAAATGGTGACCCGGCCATCCTCGATCGGCTGGCGCAGGACCTCGAGGACGTTTTTCTTGAATTCGGGCAGCTCATCCAGGAACAGCACGCCGTTGTGCGCCAGCGAGACCTCGCCCGGCTTGGGGGTGGTACCGCCCCCGATCAGCCCCACATCCGAGATCGTGTGGTGCGGAGAGCGGAAGGGACGGATCGCCATAAGCGCCCGCTCCTTCTCCAGCAAGC
>JACRCG010000227.1 GCA_016219145.1 Deltaproteobacteria bacterium
CCTGATTCGGAGGAGATTGATGATGCATCCGGAGCGGCTTTGCCCGGAGTGCCAGGGCAGTTGACCGGCGTTTCTGACGCACGGATACAGACAGAGTCAGCGCTACCTGTTACTCTGGTCTGTCAGGGGGTGAGCGTGGAAGGGACAACCGTCCGGATACCGCTGGAAGTATCCTGCGGCGGCGGCAGTCGCAAGCTGGTAATACAGGTTTCAGTGGATTCGGAACAGGTTTCCTGCTGTTCGGAGTGACTGGACTCTTGCATAAAACCGTAAAAGCATTAGCGGGTTGTATGCTCAACAATATCGTGCTATAAGCAGGCGATTGCACACATTTCCAGGGAGGGTTTTCAATGGCGGTCATAACAATTTCGCGGGAAATGGGCACCGGTGCCTATCACATTGCGGAGGAACTGGCAAAGCGTCTCAAATATACCCTGGTTGACGGCGCCCGAATCAGCGCCAACGCAGCCAAGTACGGCCTCTCTCCCGAGATGTTGCTGATGGTGGATGAGAAGCCCCCTTCATATATCACCGCCGAGGATCGTAAGCGCGCGGCGGCGCTTAACACGATCGAACTCATCCTGCTTGATTTTGCCCGCAAGGGGAATGTAATTTTGTACGGCCGGGGTGGCCAGGATCTTCTGAAGGGGTGCGGCAACGTGCTGCGCCTCAGGTTTACAGCCTGTTTTGAGGAGCGTGTAGAGCGTTTTGCAGAGCGGGAGTGGATCGATCCTGATCTGGCACGTTCATTGATACGCCGCAGTGATCATCAGCGCGGCGGTTTCATCCATTTTTATTTTGATCGCAACTGGGCTGATCCTCTGGGATACGACCTGACATTCAACACGTCACGCCTCTCTGATGCCACGATTATTGACAACATTGTGGTTGCAATCAAGGATCCCGCCATCAAAGAGTCCGAAAAAAGAGCTGTAGATCTGATCGATAACATGATTTTGATGAAGAAGATTGAAACTGCCCTGTTGAATTCTCCGGCGCTGGATTATCGCCCGTTTACAATTGTTGCCGAAAAGGGCAAAGTCCTGGTAAGCGGCTATTTGTCTTCGGAAGAGGAAAAGAAGCATGCCATCAAGATTGTTGAGTCGGTCAAAGGGGTCAAGTCGCTGGTGGCTGATATTCACGTTGTGAATTACAAGGCGTACAAGGATAAGTCATAAACAGGGAAGACTCTTCAGACTGTTTAGGATGTCAGCAATTCAAGAGGGGTGATGAGGTTTTCGCTGAAGCGGAGACCTCCTCGCCCCTTTCCCATTTCCAGCCCGTCTTCAATCCCGTGAAAATCTGATCCTCCGGTTACAAGCAGTCCGGCCGCCACGGCCAGACGGCGCAGAAACTCCCTGTCGTCCTCATATACCAGATTGTTATAGACCTCTATACCGTCCAGCCCGAGGCTCTGAAGATCTGCTATGATGCGGCCCAGTTCCTGGTGGTCCCTGGTGATGCTGGTCGGATGCGCCAGTACAGCGGCTCCGCCGATTCTATGTATTTCAGTTATTGCGTCCTCAATCGGCCAGTAACTTTTGGGTACGTTACAGGCGACAAGATAGCGACGGAAAGCATCTTCAACGTTTTCTACATACCTTCGCTCCAGCAGGGCGCGGGCGATATGAGGTCGGCCGATGGAGTCTCGTGCAAACGTCAGCACCTCATCTATACCGATGGCAGCTCGCCCTTCTACCAGCAGCAGATTATTCACCAATTCCAGCATTTCAGCATTTCGTTTTTCCCGTCTCTCCCTGAAAGCGTTCAAGCGGTCAAGGAAAACCTGATCGCAATAGTCAATGCCGTATCCAAGCAGATGGACATCTTCCCAGCTCTCAAACTGTACTGACAATTCAACAGCCGGAATTACTCTGACGTAGTGCAGTAAGCCGGCCGCGATACCCTCGCTAACTCCGGCGACTGAATCGTGATCGGCAATGGCGATTGCTCCCAAATTGAGCTGGCTGGCCATAACGACGAGTTCCGTTGGGGTGAAGGCGCCGTCTGAAAAACTGGAGTGAATATGCAGGTCAACATTCATGAAGGAGATATTACAGGCAAGCCGGGAAAAAGTAAAAGCGCTATTGCGAGATATCTGTCATTGCGATAGTATTTCGGCATGAAACCCTCCCAGATCCATTCCGCCATAAATATCCTCCGTGAAGAGTACAAATCGTGGAAGACGCCCGCAGTTACTATAGTTGCTCAGTGTGAGCGGAGCCCGTACAAGGTTCTGGTCTCCTGTATCATATCTTTGCGTACCAAAGATGACGTCACCGCCATGGCATCAGCACGGCTATTCGCCCGTGCCGGGACTCCGGCTGAGATGACGCAGCTTTCGGCTGAAGATATTGCCGGATTGATCTACCCGGCCGGATTTTATCGGAACAAGTCCGAGCAGATTCTGGAAATATCGTCTCGTCTGGTAGCGGAATACGGCGGTAGCGTTCCTGGCGAGATCGATGAACTGCTGAAGTTCAAGGGGGTAGGGCGCAAGACCGCCAACCTGGTTGTGACTCTCGGTTTCGGAAAGCCCGGGATTTGTGTCGATACCCACGTTCATCGTATTTGCAACCGCTGGGGGTATGTTGAAACAAAAACTCCCGAGATGACTGAAATGGCGCTCAGAATAAAACTGCCCGAGGAGTATTGGATCGAGATAAATGATCTGCTGGTGGCCTTTGGGCAGAATCATTGCCATCCGGTATCCCCGCGCTGTTCAAGCTGCCGGTTGAATGATCATTGCAGTCGAATTGGAGTCAGTACATCCAGATGAGAGTGTGGTCTTGTGTTCGGAATTGCACAGTTTATTGAGTGTGGTACAGTTAACGGAGTGTTGAACGTCTGTTGCGTAAGGGGGCAAAGATGAGTACAAAATTTCGTCCCAGGCCGGTCTACCTGGCCGCATCCTGGATGGCGCCTGTTGGACGTTATAACGGGAAGGACAAGGAAAACCTGTCTTTTCTGGAGATGGCTGAAAAGTGCGGCGATGTGTTCAGCGGCAGCCATGTCAGGCGCCGGGACATCAAGGCGGTGGTTGTGGGGAGCCAGAATCCGTCCGCTTTTTCCGGCGTGGATAATACTGCGGCCAAGATTGCAGGAATTCTGGGTATCTCCGGCGCTACCTCGGTTCTGATCGATACGGCGTCATCGTCGGGCGCCTCCGCTTTTGAGAATGCGTATCTTGAGGTTGCATCCGGGCGGCATGACCATGTGCTTGCCATCGGCATACAGAAGATGAGTGACGCATCGACCCTGGAATCTACACGGATCATCGCCGGCGTAATTGATCGCGACGAGTCCGAATTCGGGCTGACCATGCCGGCCTGCGGCGCGCTGGTAGCGAGGGCGCTGAAAGAGAAGCTGGAGATGACGGATGAGGAATGGACCGCTTTCTCAGCCTTGCTGACGCAGCGCAGCCAGAGGTTTGCATCCCGGAATCCTGATGCGCACCTCAACTTCCCTGTTGAACTGGATGAGTATTACCGGCAGATCGTCAATAACAAAAACTACCGTTATTGGGAACCGCTCCGTTTCCATGATTTTTGCCCGATGTCGGACGGCGTAGCGGCGGTGATTCTGACTTCCAAATCGCGGGATGTCATGGTCAGCGGAGTCGGGAGCGCCACGGATATACCGACGATCGCCGATCGCAATTATTTCCATTCTTTCCCGGCCACAGTCATTGCCGCCGGCAACGCCTATGGCATGGCCGGTATCAATGATATCAGGATGTTATCCGGCAAACTGCACGTCAACATGCACGATCCTTTTAACGGATTCGGCCCGATCAATATGGTCGATCTTGGTATAGTCAGCCGCTCCCGTCTGATGGATGCCCTGCTTGACGATTCCCTGACCGGTGCAGGTGGGGAATTCCCGACCAACCTTACCGGTGGTCTGAAAGGCCGCGGCCATCCACTGGGTGCAACCGGTATGATTCAGATCGTTGAAAACCATCGCTTGATCAGAGAGGGGGGCTTTGCTGCCGGATTGTCACATTCAATCGGCGGGCCGATCAATAACAATGTCGTCACTCTGCTGGAGAGAAGCGACCACTATCTCTCACGCAGTCACGAACCGTTCAAGCCCTGGGGTATGCCCTCGCTTGGCAGCCTGAAACCCAAGGGTGTAACGATGGATGCCCTGCTTGCTCCAGGAAAGCCTGTCGAAGCATCTTTTGTGACCTCAACCGCACGTTTTGATTATAAAACCGGCCATCCGGAGGCTGTCATTCTGATTGTGGCCTGCCGCCATGAAGGAGTTTCTTACAAGTTCCTGTTCGGAATTGATGGAGAACATTACCCGCTGACGGCACACTTTAAAGCAGGCGACCAGCTTTCCCTGGAACGGATGAACGGCTCAATCATGGTCAACAGCATGCCGGTCAGGAAGTTTTACACCAGAACAATAAACGGTCTGGTGGAGCTGGCCGGAAGCGGCTGGAAGAAGCTGACCGGGAAACTACAATAAAAAACCGGCCGGGAGAAAAC
>JACRCG010000223.1 GCA_016219145.1 Deltaproteobacteria bacterium
AATTCTACACTTTCTTTAACAAACTACAAGGGACTGTACTTACAACAAACCCAGTTCCAGCAGTATACTCTGACAAATTATTCATTCCATTTTATCAAGACATAGAAACAGCACACAAGATTTACGACGCACATAAAAATACAAATGCGGTTGCATACACAACAGAATTTTATCCATGCAACAACCTTCAAAGGAAGTAATCGCAATCTATAAAAGACTCTTTTACTCTATTTTAGCAAATGCTGTCAAACGGCAATATCACTCGACCTTGTAAGGCGTGGCGATACTCCAGCCGACTCCGTCACTGACAAGTTCAATGGTGCCGTCGCGGTCGGTTCGATAGAGCTGGATATTTCCGGCCGCCAACTGTTGCACTGTTTGCATGGACGGAAGGCCGAAACGATTGGCCGCTCCGGCCGAAATCAGCGCAACTTCGGGCTTGACCCGCTCCAGAAACTCCCCGGAGGTGGAAAATCGGCTGCCATGATGCCCGACTTTAAGAACGGTGGATTTCAACTCAAGGCCATTGGCCAGCATCTGATGTTCTGCCGCAATACCGGCATCTGCGGCAAAGAGCATGCTGAACGTGCCGAAGACCAGCCTGAAAACCAGAGATTCCTCGTTTGCGTCCATCTCATCTTTTTCAAAATGTCCTGTATCGGTTCTTCCGGGCGAAAGCACCTGCAGGGCGACTCCGCCGGACAGCGGGATACTGTCGCCGGCGGCAAGCCTGTGCAGCGGGATATGACGTTCAGCAAGCGCTGCTCTGACCTCCCGGGAATAATCGGCACTCAGACCTGCCGGAGTGGCCCAGAACCCGCCCACCTCAAAATACCTGGTCAGATAAGCCAGACCGCCAATATGGTCGGGATGATCGTGTGTGGAAAATATCCAGTCAATCCTCCCGACACCCAGCGCGCCGAGCGCCGGCGCCAGGATACGCTGCCCGAAGTCCCGACCGGTATCATGCAGATACCCTCCCCCATCGACCAGCATGGTTTTGCCGTCCGGCAGCCTCAAAAGCAGCGCTTCGGCCTGGCCTACGCTCAACATGGTCACATGCAGCTTTCCATCGGCAGGCAAAAGCGGCTGCATATGCAGCGACAATGCGACAAGCGGCAGCACCGCAGCCAGGGCAAGGCGTTTTTTCATGCCGCTTACAAAGGTCATTCCCGTCATGAACAAAAGAAAAAACAACACATCCCACTTGGTAACAGCGTGAAACCTTATTACCGGGAGAGCGGCAAAGCCGGTTATTATCCAGTTTGACAGTTCGATCAGCTTGGCCGGAGGCCAAAGCAGGATCTGACTACAGGAGGGGAGCAGCACCAGCAGCGGTAGAACGCAAAAACCGGCCAGAACCGCCCCGTATCCAAGCAGCGGCACTATCAGAAAGTTTGACAGGATTCCGTTCAGCGAAGCCACCTTGAAAGTAAACAACACCGGTATGAGAGTGGCCAGGGAAGCCGCCACGGATGCCGCTATGAACTGCACCATGCTGCGTCCGCAGACGGAGGTAACGGCTGACATGCGCTCTGTCAATGCCGGAACGGCAATTACGATCCCCCACAGCGACAGGAACGATAACTGGAACGAAATATCGAATAACGTGGGCGGATTAATGGCTATCAGGAAAAAAGCCGCCAGTAGAAGTGTATTGACCGGGGCGCTCTCCCGCTCCGCATACAGGGCAAATGCAAATGCGGCCAGCATGATGACCGAACGGGCCGTAGCAGGGGCATTGCCGGTCAGAAACAGGTACATCAGCATGGCGGGAACCGCCAGCAAAACCACCAGACGACGGACATTGCAGCGCAGTGTCAGATATTCTGAACGCGTGAACAGCCATAATGCCGCAAGTGTTATGAAAACAGCGATAATGCCAACATGAAAGCCCGAAATCGAGAGAATGTGGTTGACGCCGGCCCTGGTATAGGCGTCCGCCAGTTCGCGGGGAATTCTTTTCTGGTCTCCTATCAAAAGCGCCGCCAGCACCGAAGAGACTTTTTCATCCTTGAGCGCGAGGCGGATGGAGTCGCCCAGCCTCCGTGCGGCCAGATCGATGCTGCGCTGCCATGACTCTTCTGCGGCGGCCCTGATCAGGACGATATCCCCCTGTGAGGCGACACGACCGACTGCGGCCACCTCCTGGAAGGCGAGATATTGCCTGAAATCGAATTCTCCCGGCAACCCCAGGCGGCGTGGGACAGATATGCGCGTCGTCAGCCGGATCCTGTCTCCACGGGCAACAGTGATATCACCTTCCGAGACATACAGCATGAGCTGTCCCTGAACGGATTCAAACCGGTTATTGCTGATAATATTCTCAGTTCTGACAACCACGCTGCTCCCGTCCGGCGAAACAGACGGGCGCGAAGCGACCAGTCCCTCAAGAGTAAGCGGCGTATCGGAAGCCCGCTTTCCAATTGATGCCGGAGATGGGTCGGGGATCAGCCAGGGAGAGAGGGCATAAAGGCCCCAGAGGAAGAAGAAGGCAGCCGTGCAGACCGGAAAAATGTGCTTGTCGCGCTGCAGAGCAGCCAATATCAGGCAGACGAAAGCGCCGGCTATGACTGAAAGGGGGCAAAATCTGCCGGAAAGGCTTGAGAGTGTCAAGCCGGCGGCCATCGACACAAATGGTATCAAAAACGGCCACTGGCTTGTCATGTATTCGAAACTATTTTCTTACCGGAAAGGCCGACTGGAAGGACTTCAGGAAGCTTCTGGCCTCATCGGCCGTAACCGGGCGTTCGGGCGGCCCGCTGATTCCGGCCAGTTTGAGAAAGTCAGCCGGCAGCGTACTCTTTCTGCTGAATTCAACCGTATCAATCCCCCCCATGGGAGGCAGGTTGACCGTGATCATATTGTCGCCGGATTCAAACCGGAACGGACCGAATGTAAGTTTGTCCAGATACTGTTTGCCGGAGAACTCAAAGCGGCTTTCATTTACGCTGCCGCTGATCCGGTCTCCCAGGAGATTGGCCGTGATGGAGTAATAGCCGGTCTCATCGACCTTGACAGGGATCTGGATGGATGCACCCCGGTAGTCAGCCCTGATCCATTCAGTCGAAAAAAACTTTCCCAGAAAAGCTGTTCCGGTTTTTGCGGCAGATTCAGGCAAAATGGCCGCTTCAGCGGCAGACAATGTTTTTAGAGCGCTGTCCGGTGACTCCGGCAGCCGGGAATATCCCGACATCATCGAAACGGCTATTTCGGCCATACGCCCTGCTGTCAGGCGCTCCTTGAAGCGCCACCCCACCAGCGGCTGGATCGGTGTATAGTCGGCAGCTGCAAATGAAAACGAGTCAATTGCCCCCTCCGGCGGAATTGTCACCTCGATTTTGACTATCCCGGCCTTCAAAAAGATCTTTCCGACTTCCACTTCCCGGAATTTTGCAGATTTGGAGTCGGCCCTGTAATCCTTTTTATCTACATTCCAGACAAATCCATCCCCTTTTATGACCGCTTTCAGGATATACTCACCCTGCACTGGCAGCAAAACCGTGAAGTTTGCAGAAGTTGTACTCGAAACGCCGAGTATCCACCCTTTGCCGGTAAATGGGCCAAACATGATGGTGTCACGAGTGCTGACCAGATCCGTTCTGTCATTATAGGAGCTCTCGGCTTCATAGCTGAACGTGCGTTTGCCGCCCAGAATCAGAAGATAGTCCCGATCGGCCGGTTCTTTCGGGAGCCCGGAATCCCAGGAAAACTGCTCAACGACAAGCTGGGCAAAATCTTTCTGGGTAAACTCTTTTTTTGCCTCTGCCCCCCATCCGACCGAATTCAGGAGCATAAAGACAGCGGCAACCATAATAATCCTGCGAAACATGACTCCTCCGTTGTGCAGTACTGATTCAGCCGATCAGATCGGCTACTCGTCCGACTCCCACCCGTCATCCCGGTCGTCTTCGTAAATTTCATCTTCGTCGTAATCGTCTTCGCTCGCCTCGTAATCTTCGTCCAGCTCTTCATCAATGTATCTGGGAGGCGGGCTGACCTCATCCTCGGAAATTTTCTCGAAGCGGGCCACCAGCTCTTGATTGGCACAAAAGCGCCCCTTTTTGTGTCCGCAGGAATTCAGGTCACAAAGATCAAACAACTGAATCTCGCTGCAAAGCCGCTGTGGCGGGATATATTCTTTTTCTTCAGCACGTTCCATGTTGTCACTCTCGCTCGCGTCAGGAAAATGTATTGGAAACCAGATAGGTAATCAGTCCATCCAGAAGAAACACGGTAAAAAGGCTGGTCATAACGGCACGGGTAGCAGCCTGTGGAATTTCGGTTGCGCTCCGCCCGACCCCCAGCCCATACCAGCAGCAGATCGAAGAGATGAACAGCCCGAAAAAAATACTTTTGGAAAACAGCATCACAATTTCCCTGATGCCCAGAGACGCCATGATTCCCTGGAAAAAATGATCGTAGGGAAGATGCCACACAACGGAAGATATTATGAAGCTGCCGACAAACACCGACAGCACAAAATAGATTGTCAGGATAACTACCGAGAGGGTAACTCCGACAATGCGGGGCATTACGAGGTAGCTGTCCGCAGATATGCCCAGCATCTCGATCGATTCAATCTCGCCGTTGATCTTCATCGCCCCCAGTTCGGCGGCGATCGCCGTCCCGCTGCGGGCCACCACTATGATTGCCGTCAGAAGCGGCGCAAGTTCACGCAGAACCACCCAGACCAGTATCTTGCCTGTCAACGAGGCGTTATCTCCGACCAGACTCTGAATCTGGGCGATAATCACGGTTCCGATTATTGCCGAAATAACAACTATGATGTGAATCGCATCAAAACCGGTAAAATACACCTGCCTCAGAAAAACCATCCGGATTGCAAGGTTTCTCCGGACACAGGCGCTGATGAAATTTCGAAACGCCAGGATCAGCATACTGACAAGATCCATCAGCAGCGTAACCCTGACCAGAAAAAATCTCCCCAGAGCACTTATCATGGCTGTTTGAATTGCATCAGATCTCGTACACGGAGCCATCATGCAGCAGTTCGATACCGTCAATTCCAAGGCATTCGATTTCTCTGCGGATGATATCGTAGTACTGCGGCTTGGGATGGGTAATGAGTATTCGTTTTGGCAGTGACGTTATCTTGCCCAGTTCGTCAACCAGCATCGAAGATGTCAGATGCTTGGTAATCTGCGCCAGATTCTCCATGTTGTTAGGGAATGAAACTTCGACAATCAGGGCATCCGCACCGGAGCAGTACTTCCAGATCTCTTCGGTCGGGCCGGTATCACCGGTATATACAATAGTCTTACCGCCTGACTTCACCCGATAGCCGACCGCCGGAACGGTGTGATTAACCGGTATTGCATCAACGGTATACCCTTTCAGAACATATTTTTTGTACGGTTCAATGATGGCATACGAGATTACCGGATCTTCTTCATTTGGCAGCGATGTGAAATCCGGCCAGATGATGCCGTTAAACAGGTGATCCCGCAAGGCGGTTATAACCTCATGCGTGCTGTGTACCTTGACGGTATGCTTCAGGTTTTTCATGATGATATTATCCGCAAGTGCCGGGATGCTGCGGATGTGATCAAGATGGGAGTGAGTAACGAATATATCTCGTATTTTCCACTGTTCCTCTTCATTCAGAACAGCGCCAATCGTGCCGGCGTCCAGCAGCAGTTGATCGTCGATAAGAAAAGCGGGCGGATTGAAACCGGGAAATTCAGCGCCGGCACTTCCAAGTATCTGCAGCCTCATAATACCGCCTCCTGTTGGTCGTGAGCTTCCAGACAGCATAAACTCATTTCCATACAAATAACAGTATTAATAACAATGTCAAGACGTTGACCTGATTATTGTGTGGAAATATCTGTTATTAACCTGCAAATGAAAAGGTGAGGAAACTGGCTGGAGCGCTTGTAAACAGAAGAACAGCTGAGATTATCGTGGGTTTTCAGAGCTGACACATCACATACAATGAACCCCGTTACGCCCTTCGGACTTGACACGGTAGAGGGCCTGGTCGGCCCGTTTGAGAATGCTTTCGGCCGTGTCATCGGCAACCGACTCGGCGATTCCGATGGAAAGCGTGACATCAATCCTTTTGCCGTCCAGAAGCAGGCGGCTCTCCTGCTGGGCTTTGCACAGCTTGCGCGCTACCTCGACGGCGGTGCCGGCATTGCTCTTGTAGAGCAGGATGGCAAATTCATCCCCGCCGAATCTGGCGACAAAATCGCTCTCCCGCAGTGCCGAGCGAAGATTGAAGGCCACACCCTTGATGACGCGGTCACCAGCCGGATGCCCGAACTGA
>JACRCG010000226.1 GCA_016219145.1 Deltaproteobacteria bacterium
ATGGTGAACTGGAAGAACTTGAAGGGGGGCCGGCGGTGGAAGTGCGCGGCAACCTGCCGCGTTATCTGGACCGCCGACCCTGAGCTTCGCAGAAAAAGGCTTACTTTTTGAGCCAGCGGGCCACATCCTTGGCATGGTAGGTAATGATAATGTCGGCCCCGGCCCGCTTGAAGCCGGTCATGGTTTCAAGCACAACCCGCTCTTCATCGATCCACCCTCTCTGAGCTGCGCCTTTGATCATGCTGTACTCGCCTGAGACGTTATAGACAGCCAGCGGCAGGTTGTACTCGTTGCGCAGATCACGCAGGATGTCGAGGTAGGGCAGACCCGGCTTGACCATGATGATGTCGGCCCCTTCTTCGATGTCGGCAGCCGCCTCACGCAGAGCCTCCAGGCGGTTTGCCGGATCCATCTGGTAGCTGCGCCGGTCGCCGAACTGGGGTGTGGACTCGGCCGCTTCGCGGAACGGGCCGTAATAACCGGAAGCGTATTTAACGGCATAGCTCATGATCGGGATCGCATCATAGCCATTTTCATCCAGAATATCTCTGATGGCTGCCACCCGGCCGTCCATCATATCGGACGGGGCCACCATGTCGGCGCCCGCTTGTGCATGTGACAGCGCCTCACGCGCCAGGAGTTCCAGCGTGGAATCGTTATCGACGTCGCCATTTTTTATAATCCCGCAATGGCCGTGATCTGTATATTCACACATGCAGACATCTGTAATAACCGCCAGCCCCGGCGCGTCCCTCTTCAAAGCCCTGATGGTCTCCTGGATTATGCCGTTGTCGGAATAGGCGTCACTCCCGACCGCATCCTTGGTTTCCGGAATCCCGAACAAGAGTACCGCCGGAATGCCGAGATCACGAACCTCTATGGCCTCAGCCACGATATGCTCGATCGATTGCTGGTAGATGCCGGGCATGGAGGAGACCTCTTTGCGGATACCGCTCCCGAAAGCCGAGAACATCGGATAGACCAGATCATTAACAGAGACGGATGTCTCGCGCACCATCCGGCGGAATGTTTCATTGCCTCTGATCCTGCGGGCACGAAATTGCGGGAAAAACATGGGGGAATTCTCCTTTAATAAAACGGCAGTTACTCAGACAAGCTGACATATATTTATACGAAAGACTAATGCAGGCCGAAAAAAAAAGCAAGATTTTACCCCCAATGGCTTGCAATGAGCAGCCATTGTGTTATTATGCCAGAAAATGTGTTCAAGAATTTATGCCGTGGTCGTAAAATCAGGCTTTGGCATTATTAATGAAAACTTCTCACAGCAGTCAATCATTTTGAAAAGGAGGCAAAAAATGAAGAATTGGTTCAGTAGTATTTTAGCAGTGTTTTTGATTATATCTGCAACAGCTGCGTTCGGTGCGAACAAAGCGGGGGAGTTTTCTCTTTCTCCGGTTATGGGTGGTTACGCGCTGGACAAAAACCAGAATCTGAATAAAAACCTGCTTTATGTTTACGGTCTCAGGGCCGGCTATAATTTTACCAAGAGCCTTGGGCTTGAGGCCCTGTTTGACTATTCCAACACAGCCAAGGACAAAGCCGGCAAGGGTGATGTGAGCATGTATCGTTACGGTGGCGAGATGTTGTACCATATGTGGCCTGATAACAGGCTGGTTCCGTATCTGGCAGCCGGCATGGCCGGGATAAATTTTGACGGCAACGGCATAAACAATCGGACACGCGTTGCTTTTGATTATGGTTTGGGGGCCAAGTTTTTCCCTACGGAAGTTTTTGCTCTGCGCGGCGACGTACGACACATCATTTATGATTACAACAGAACCTACAACAACATTGAGCTTACACTGGGCGCCTATATCCCCTTCGGTGGCACAAAGCCGAGCGTCAAGCCCTTGGAACCGCAAGTGCAGGAATCTTCTGTGCCCAAGGCGGCTCCCAGTGCAGCTGTCGTATTGCCGGCTCCGCCCAGTATCAACATAGCCGCTGTCCCGGCCTCGATCCAAAAAGGTCAGACATCAAAGCTCACCTGGGATTCAAAAAACGCCACAACCTGCAATATCCAGCCTGAAATCGGCACGGTCGAGACCAGTGGTTCCATGAATGTCACGCCATCTGCAAATACCGACTACACCCTGACCTGTAGCGGCGCCGGCGGTTCTGCAACCGGTGGAACCAACGTCGCAGTTACGCTGCCGCCTCCTGTAAAGGCCGTCGAACCGCCTCCGCAAGCAGCTGCTCCAAAATCCTCCGCCGCAGTGCGTTTCTGCGATAAACCGGCTGTTCTGGCGATCTCGTTTGACACCAACAAGGCCGAAATCAAGCCTGCCTACAGGAACGATCTCAATAAGCTCGTAGAATTTTTGAAAGAGTTCCCCAAGGCAAAAGGCGAGATATCCGGCCACACCGACAACGTCGGTGGCAAGGAGTTTAATAACAAACTTTCTCAGCGTCGCGCCGACAGCGTCAAAAAATACATTGTTGATACTTACAAGGTTGACGCCAAGCGCATCACAACCAAGGGTTACGGTTTTGCCAAGCCTGTCGCGGACAACAAGACCGCCGCCGGCAAAGCTAAAAACCGCCGTATAGAGGCAAATTTCAGCTGCGAATAAAGCGGGCATGATTTAATTCAAACAAAAACCCCCTTCCGGTCTTTTCGGAAGGGGGTTTTTGTATTGTGGCCATCGCTATTTTTTCCTGCGATCCTTAAGGGAAATGACCTTCGGCCCGGCTCCCTCTCGGGCTATGCGCTGCAAACGTTCTTTTTCCGCCTTTTCCGCTTCCATCCGTTCCAGCACAACCGGCGAGACAATCTCTTCAAGACGCAAAGGGGTCCCGCCCATAGTAAAGGGCGCCCCTTCAAGCTGAAACTCGTCAAGAATCCATGTGAAGACCTGTAGCGGAAATGTCAGTACCAGCAAATTTACCTGCCACCATCCAGGCTTGACGTCGGGCGATATCTCTTCGATCCGGGCATAGAACCCCGGCTTGCTGTCAACATGTATAAGAACAATATCGTTTATAGCAGCCATATCATAAGCCTCGCAAAGATTTAATGAATTATATTTTTTCGGCCCAAAGCAACAGCGGAACAGCAACAGGCACACCCAGTAATTGAGTTGCCTTGCGCATAAGATCACGCAGTGATTTTTCACTTACGGCGAGAGTAGAACCTGCGGCAATAGAAAGTTGCCCATCAAGAGCGTCACAGAGAAACAGGATGCAGTCTGCCGGACGAAAGCCCGGCTCCAGGCTGCATCCATGAGTGGTGCCGTAAGGGCAGAGCGGTTTCTGCCCAAAGTCGGGTGACAGCTGGGTATTTGCGGCACAAAGCGCCAGCAGATCCAGTATATTGATTCGGTACTTGCCGTTCAGGCAGCACTTTCCGGCACACTCTCTACAGATTGTCTCCGCATCAACCTGCCTGACTATTGCAGCCAGCGCCTCTTTCTCCAGACGGTAAGCAGCCAGCAGTTCCGCAAACTGTTCTCTTGTGCTCTCCGGAATATCTGCAAGCAGCTTTTCAATGGATCGCAGACCCTTGTCCCAAAGCTGTAGATCTGTCACATCGTTCCTTAAAATTGGTTGAAGCAGTCCGTAAGCCGGGTTCTGTCCCCGGATCGGGTTACCCCTGGCCGGGTGATGGCCATTCATCTGGGTCTGCCGTTACCGGCAGCCTCAAGCAGCCAACCCGGAGGCACGGGCGGGTCGCCCTTGACGCCTCCCTATTTGGCCTTGCTCCTGACGGGGTTTACCTGGCATCTGACGTCACCGCCAGACCCGGTGAGCTCTTACCTCACCCTTTCACCCTTACCTGCCGCAGCAGGCGGACTTCTCTCTGTGGCACTTATCCCTGGG
>JACRCG010000022.1 GCA_016219145.1 Deltaproteobacteria bacterium
AACGGCGCCGAGGCGATTGCCAGGGCGTTTTTTACCTGCATCACATCACTGAATTTGGCAGACACGCACTTGACAGTAAGGACGACCCGGTGGCCATCGAATTTGTCAGCCGGCATCCTGAAATTAAGCTTGCCCTTGAAGGTTTCTCCGGAGGCCAGTCTGATAGCGGTCACGACCGCATCCGGCTTGCCGGCTGATGACAAAAAAGCCCCGTATTCAGCCCCACCAGTGACTTCAAGCAGAAACTGTTCGCTGTTTTTGCCGCGATTGGAAATATCAACCGGCATGCTTCCATTCTGTCCTGCCGGAACAAGATTCCCGCTATCCCGAAGCGAGATAACAGCCTTGATGGCGGCTTTGGCTGCTTTTTCCGCAACGAGGCGCTCCTGTTCTCTTCGTACCGCTTCGGCCTTCTCTTTTGCCAGCCGCTCCCGTTCGCTCTTTTCCTTTGCAAGGCGCTCCTGTTCAAGCTTCTGAAGGGCAGCACGTTCTTGTGCCAAACGATCATCCCGAATCTTGCGGGCCGCAGACTGCAACTGGATGTTGGGTTGAAGAGGTTCGCCCTTCTGGTGTCTGGCAGCTAATACCAGCAGTTCTTCCTCAATGGTATTAGTCAGGCCGCTGTCGGGAAATTCGCTCCTGAATTTTAAAACGGATTTTGCAGCGAGCTCGTTGTCACCGGATTTGATACCTGAACGAGCGATCAGGAGCAGGGTGACATCCCGCAACGGTGAGTCAGGGAAGGCCTGATTCAACTGGCCCGCTTTTTCGATGGAGAGCAGATAGTCTTTTTTCTGGTAGGCGTCGAAGGCTTCCACGAAAACGGCGGCGTCGTCAAGCTCGGCCGCAACAACAAAACCCGTTCCGAGCAGCATCAAAATCAAGCTGCAAAGAACGGGTTTTATAACGACAGCGGAAAACCTCACGGAATTAATCCACGAAACTCTTCAGTTTCTTGCTTCGGCTGGGATGGCGCAATTTACGCAACGCCTTGGCCTCGATCTGGCGGATACGTTCACGGGTGACCTCAAAGTCCTGGCCGACCTCTTCCAGGGTATGATCACTCTTTTCACCGATGCCAAAACGCATGCGCAGGACTTTTTCCTCACGGGGAGTCAGAGTCGCAAGTACTTTGGCGGTACTCTCCGAAAGGTTGGCTTTTATGACCGCCTCGATTGGAGAAATGACACCCTTGTCTTCGATGAAATCTCCCAGGTGTGAATCCTCCTCTTCTCCGATGGGAGTCTCCAGGGAAATCGGCTCTTTGGCAATTTTAAGAACCTTGCGCACCTTGTCGAGCGGCAGCTGCATCCGTTCTGCGATCTCCTCAGGTGACGGCTCACGGCCATTCTCCTGTACCAGCTGGCGGCTGGTGCGAATCAGCTTGTTGATGGTTTCAATCATATGAACCGGGATGCGGATCGTTCGAGCCTGGTCAGCGATGGCGCGGGTAATGGCCTGACGGATCCACCAGGTGGCATAGGTGGAAAACTTGTAGCCGCGCTGATACTCAAACTTGTCCACCGCTTTCATCAGGCCGATATTACCTTCCTGAATCAGGTCGAGAAACTGCAGCCCGCGATTGGTGTATTTCTTGGCTATCGATACCACAAGCCGGAGATTGGCTTCGATCAGCTCGCTTTTTGCGATGCGGGCCTTGCATTCACCCTCTTCAATAGCTTTAAGCGCGTCAGCCAGATCAGTAGCTTTAAAGCCTGATTCCTGCTCGACTTTTTGAAGTTTACGCGCTGCGCTGCGCAGCCGTTTCTCCAGTTTCTGGGCTTCTTCTTCGTCGAGTTTAAGTTTCTTGAATTCGGCGGTGGCCTTTTCTTCATCACTCTGAAGTTTGTCAACCAGCACTTTCAGCTTCTCAATCGGAATCAACTTGTGCAGGTCGGCCAGCTCCTCCTGCATTTTCTCCACTTTTACCGACAATTCCTTCAGCCGTTCCGCGACCTTGTTGATATGCCTGTCTTTCAATCGCAGGGATTTGAGCAGTACAGCCTGATGATCCTTGGCCTGGAGCAGCTTTTTTTCCAGCTCCTTTTTCTTGGTGGCGGATTTTGAAGCCGCCAGCGCCTCGGATATCTCGGTCAGCAGCAGGTCCTGGGCTGCAATCGAATCGATCACTTCCAGGATTCTGATTTTCTGGACATCCTCCTCATCTTCTTCCAGCTCCTCTTCTTCAACTTCCTTGCTGACCTCGGAGGCGTTTATCTGGAATTTGCGGAGCCTGTCACCCAGCGACAAGACTTCCCTGACCGTAATGGGCGTATTAAGTATGATTCCGGCGACATCCCGCTCGCCATCTTCGATGCGCTTGGCGATTTCTACCTCGCCATCCCTGGTCAGCAGGGAAACCGAACCCATTTCGCGCAGATACATGCGGACAGGATCGCTGGTTCGGCCGATGGAGCCCGGTTCGAACTCGATTTCTTCGGACTCCCCTTCAGACTCCTCATCTTCCTCAAGATCAGTCTTCATCTTGGGAATCTTGACCTTCTGGGCCGAGTCCACGATTTCGATGTCCATGTCACCGAACATGCCCATAACATCATCGATCTGGTCAGTAGCTATGTCGGGCGGAAGCATGTCGTTAACTTCATCGAAGGTGAGAAAACCCTTCTCCTTGCCCATGTCGATCAGCTGCTTGACATCGTCCATATTCTTCTTTGCCATGTATTCACCTCAATATGGCCGTTACCTTGAAAAGAAACGGCTAAAGCTTGGATTTTCTGGTGCGTATCTCTTCTGAGGCTTGCCTCAGAAGGGCTGCATGCTCTTCACTATCTGGATCAATAACCGCTAATCGCAGGCTGATGTTCTTTGTGGAAATCTGTTTCTTTGCTCGCGACTGTTTGCAATCATCAAATGCCGTGCGCCAGTCCATTCCCTCAAACTGGCTTGCTGAAAAAAGAAGCCGCGAAAGCATGTCTCGCAATTCCTGCTTTTCCAGCTGTATCATCAGAGAACCCCAGTCAGGAGAACCCGCGTTTTCAGTTTCTTTAAGAATTATTTTGGCAAGACTCAGGTAGTCACCATCTAACAGCGTGTCAACTCCCTGTTCCCTAATGGCTTCGACTGCTTCTGTAAAGTTTGCCATAAGGCCCAAAAGCATTTCTTGGGAACGGTCAGTTACCTGTCTACTCCCTGTATGCACAGGAACAGGAGTCTCATGCGTCTTAGTTGGTGAGGACCCACTCAACTGCAACTGTTTTTGAAATTCATGGGCACGAATATCCAGTAAGCGGCAAATCTCTTTTCCGTAAAGGCTTTTTTCGGCTGAGCTAGAAATCTTCTTAAAACTTTGAGCTAGTTCATCTATTACTTTAACTTTGTTGTTGACACTGTTCGGAGGAGTTTCCTGTAGCAATGAACGTACAAAAAAGTCAAATATAGGCCTTGCTTTATCACGGTACTCGTTAAACACATTAGCCGGGTGCTTTGAGAGAAAACTGTCCGGATCGTCACCGGCCGGCAGCGTAATAACATAGGCCGGCATGCGCTGTTCCAGAAACAGCTCCATCGACTTGATGGTAGCCTTTTTGCCGGCATTGTCGCTGTCAAAAAGCGTGTAAACCTTTTCGGCATGGCGCTTGATCAATGCGGCATGGGTGGCCGTCAAGGCCGTTCCGCAGGTGGCGACCACGTTGCGTATTCCTGCCCGGAACAGGGCCAGATGATCAAAATACCCCTCGACGATTATGACAGAGTTTTCAGTCCTGATCGTCGGTAATGCCATGTCGAGGCCGAACAGCACCGAACTCTTGTGATAGAGCGGCGATTCCGGCGAATTGATATATTTGGGCAGCGAGTTGTCCAGCACCCGCCCGGCAAAGGCGATCACGTTTCCTTTTGTGTCCCGGATCGGGAACATCAGACGGTTGCGAAACTGGTCGTACCAGCCACGCTCGCTCTTGCGTACAATCCCCAGTTTCAGGGCGCTCTCCAGGTTGATGCCGTTAGCCCTCAAATGCTGTACCAGACCGTCGCTGCGGTCTGGAGCAAATCCCAGGCGGTATGCCTCAGCTATTTCTCCCGTTGCGGCGCGCCGTTCAAGATATTCCCTTGCAACTGCGCCCTCCGGTTTCTGTGACAGAACCGAGCGATAAAAACCGGTGGTCAGTTCGTTGATACGCTGAAAAGTATGCCGCTCATCCTGGGACTGTTTCTCGGCCTGAGTCAGCTGGCGCTCCTCAATCTCGATCCCGGATTTGCGGGCCAACAATTTGACCGCTTCGGGAAAGCTGAGCCCCTCCATTTTCATTACAAACGAAAATGCGTTTCCGCCGGCGCCGCAGCCGAAACAGTGAAATATTTCACGGGCCGGATTTACATTGAACGAAGGCGTCTTTTCACCATGAAACGGGCAAAGGCCAAGAAAATTGCCTCCTGAACGCCGCAACTGGACGTACTCGGAGACCACATCGACAATCGAAATCCGCTCGGCAACTTCGCGTACCTTCTCCTCCGGAATCATTGTTTGCGGGCGGTGCTGTTACGCCACTCGGAAAGCAGGCTGTCGCCGGTCATTGCCAAAAGGTTGGCAAGCTCTGATGAGCCGACTTTCTGGCGGAATTTGTCCGGCATGAATCCGGATGCAGCGATGCTGAAAACCATGCATAACAAAAGTGCCCCCTCGGCGGCGCCAATCAGTACGCCTCCAAGCCGGTTCAGGCTGCCGAGCATGACCAGACGCAGGGCGGCAGTTGTGACATTGCCGATGATGTGGGCGCAGATACCGGTCAGAAGCAGTATTACAATGAAAGCCAGGAACGAAGACAGATGTGCGGGCAGATGCAGGAGACTTTTTATCGGTACGGCCAGTGACGGATAAAATCGGTATGCCAGCCATCCGCCAACAACCAGCCCCGCCAGTGAGGCGGCCTCATTTACAAGCCCGCGAACCAGCCCTTTTAGAGCAAATAAACAGAGTATCACCAAAATGATGATGTCAATAATGTTCATCGAAGCGCCCTGATATATATTTACAAAGAAGGGGCCATCTGCATGAAAGCCCCTTTGTTGTGTGTAGCTCAGCCGGATGCTTCACTGTTTCCGGTCAATCAGGTCAGGCGGCTCCGCACGGCATCACTGACCGCTTTGCCATCGGCCTTGCCTGCTGTCAGCGGGGTAACAGCCTTCATGACCCGTCCCAGGTCTTTTACCCCCTCGGCGCCGATTTCACGGACAATCCTGTCCACAAGTTCATTGATTTCCGTCAGGCTCAGCTGGGCAGGAAGAAATCCGAGCAGGATATTCAGTTCCGCTTCTTCTTTCTCGGCCAGTTCGGGGCGATTCCCCTCCTGATACAGCCGGATGGATTCACGGCGCTGCTTTGTCAGGGTCGAAATAAGTTCGATTACGCCCTGATCATCCAGCTCTTTCTTTTGTTCGATCTCGCGATTCTTAAGGGCTGACAAAACCATGCGAACAGCCGAAAGGCGCAGGTTGTCCCGCGCCTTCATGGCTGTTTTCATCGCATCAGTCAGTTGTTCTTTCAGGGTCATGAATTGTGCCCCCGGAGTCTATTACTGCTAGTCCATCATTTTGCGTTGTTTCTTGAGGGCGCGCTTACGGGCTGCAATAGCCTTCTTTTTGCGCTTGATACTTGGCTTCTCGAAATGTTCCCGTTTACGGACTTCAGAGAGGATGCCCGCCTTTTCGCACTGTTTTTTGAACTTCTTCAGCGCCATCTCAAACGGCTCACTGTCCTTGATTTTTACTCCCGGCATCTAAAATCACCCCCCAACGGTTACAATTTCTCAAAAGATTAATATGTTAGCATAATGGAAAAATTTGAGAGTTGCGTACAATAACACACCGTGCAACTTTGTCAACAAGCAAATGTATGTAAAGGAGTCACGAGTCCGGAGTCTGAATTCGGGAGGCTTTTTCCGCCAGCCCTGAAACTCCGAATCTCCGCTGAAGCTCGTCGTAAACTGCGGATGGCGGGATATCATGATACCCCAGCATAACCAGAAGGTGAAAGACCAGGTCGGTGGTCTCATACACGATCTCGTCACGCGTGCCCCCCTTGGCTGCGATGACGACTTCGGTTGCCTCTTCACCGATCTTTTTCAGGATCTTGTCGATGCCTTTCTGCATCAGCGATGATGTATAGGACGCTTCGCCCGGGTTGGCCTTGCGATCAAGAATCACCTGGTAGACGGCATCGAGGATATGGGCAGGATTGTTCATGGAAACTCCGGTTTGTGGTTCGTGGTTCGTGGTTCAAGGTTCGTGGTTCAAGGTTCAAGGTTATAACATTGAACAGTGTTCAACATCGAACTTTGAGCAGCTGTTAAAGCCGCACCGCTACCCCTTTTTGGTTCAGATAACGCTTGGCCTCGCCGATGGTGTATTCCCGGTAATGGAATATGGATGCCGCCAGGCAGGCGCTGGCGCCGGCTTTGGTGAAGCCGTCGTAGAGGTGTTCCAGATTGCCTACACCTCCCGAAGCAATAACCGGTATGGAAACGGCGTCCACTACGGCCCGGGTCAGGGCGATGTCATAGCCGTCCTTGGTCCCGTCGCAGTCCATGCTGGTCAGAAGGATTTCCCCGGCCCCGTACTTTTCCATTCTGACGGCCCATTCGACGACATCAATTCCGGTCGGGTTACGGCCGCCGTGTGTATAGACCTCCCAGCGCTGTTCTCCCGGCGCGCGGCGGGCGTCGATAGCCACCACCGTGCATTGAGAGCCGAAGCGTTCGGCCGCTTCCTTGACAAATTCAGGGCGATGCACTGCGGCGGTATTGATCGAAGTCTTGTCAGCCCCGGCGTTCAGCAGACGGCGGATGTCGTCCACGCCGCGGATGCCGCCCCCCACGGTCAGAGGCATGAAGACCCGCTCAGCGGTGCGGCGCACCACGTCGATGATGATATCGCGCTGGTCGCTTGAGGCGGTAATATCCAGAAAGGTCAATTCGTCGGCCCCTTCCAGGTCATAGCGTTCGGCGATCTCGACCGGATCGCCGGCGTCGCGCAGTTCCAGAAACTGGACACCCTTGACGACACGGCCGCCTTTGACGTCCAGGCAGGGGATGATGCGTTTCGTTAACATGTAAATTCTCCGAATTTACAGGCAAAGGAAAAGAAATAGGTAGAGAAAAGCAATCTTTACCTTTACCTTGTTCTCTACCTGCCTTTCCTTGTGAGCGCCACAGCTTCCGCCAACCTGATGGCCCCGGTATAAACCGCCTTGCCGGTAATAACACCGGTGACTCCGCTTGATTCGATGGCCATCAGATTCTCGATATCCTGTAAAGATGAAACGCCGCCGGAGGCGATCACCGGAATTGAAATCGCTTCCGCCAGGGCTTTGGTCGCTTCCAGATTGGGCCCTTGCAGCATACCGTCGCGGCTGATGTCGGTGTAGATGATGGCAGAGACGCCAAAACCTTCAAACTTCTTCGCCAGGTCCACAGCGGTCACATCGGTCACTTCAGCCCACCCCTGTACCGCCACCATGCCGTTCCTGGCATCAATGCCGACCACGATCCGGCCGGGGAATCTGGCGCAGGCTTCCCGCACCAGTTCCGGGTTGCGCTGAGCGGCGGTGCCGATGATGACTCTTGACAGGCCGAGCGAGAGGTAAGCATCAATGGTGGCGATGTCGCGAATGCCACCACCCAGCTGGGAAGGAATGGTAATGGCTTTGAGGATGGCCTCGATGGCAGCGCGGTTCTTCGGCTCGCCGGCAAAGGCGCCGTCCAGATCAACGATGTGCAGCAGTTCGGCTCCCTGGTCCTGCCAGGCCTTGGCCTGTGCAGCCGGGTTGTCGTTAAAAACGGTGTCCTTGTCCATCAGCCCCTGTTCGAGGCGGACGCATTTTCCTTCTTTCAGATCAATGGCAGGTATGACGATCATGTAAAACCTTTCAAAATCTTTCACCACGGAGACACGGAGGCACAGAGAAAACCAAAGACAAACAGATTCAGGGGTAAATCAAAAGTTCATACTCCTGATTTAATCTTTTTTTGACTTTCTCCGTGTCTCCGTGTCTCCGTGCCTCCGTGGTAGATTTTAATTTTTCATTTCGGCGAAGTTTTTGAGTATCCGCAATCCCACATCCTGTGACTTTTCCGGATGGAACTGCGTAGCGATGATGTTGTCCTGCCAGACCGACGAACAGAACTCGAAGCCGTAGTCGGTAGTTGTGGATACCACAGAGTCGTCGTCCGGCTTGACGTAGTAGGAGT